>NKIE01000632.1 GCA_002256055.1 Pseudomonas sp. PGPPP3
CGGGCTTCTCGACCTGCACGAAGGGGGCGAGCTCGTGCTTCAACGAGGGATCGTAGGCGAAGGGGAAGGTCTCGGCGCTGGGTTCGAGGAAGAAGTCGAAGGGGTTGTTGACGGCCATCTCGACGACCAGATTGACCTCGATATCGAGGTGGTCGGCCTTTTCCGGGAACACCAAGCGCGCCAGATAATTCGCCTGCGGGTCCTGCTGCCAGTTGGTGAAAACCTCCCCGGCATCCACCTTCAAGCTGTAGGCCAGGACCCGTGTCCGGCTGTGCGGGGCGGGCTTCAGGCGGACAATGTGCGGCCCGTGACCGACCTGACGATCGTAGCGGTAGCTCGTGCGATGATGAAGGGCGACGTGGATGGACATGCGGGGTGCGGTGCTTTTAGCAAGCCCCATGCCATCGGCTCAAGCATCGCCGCAAGGCGATTTCTTAAGATAGTGCCGCTCAGTGGCCGCTTTCCTTGGCCAGCATCTCCGCCTCTTCTTGGTGCGAATGGATGTGCAGACTGACCTGTACGCCCTCACGATCCGCCGCAGCCCGCAGCACACTGCGGATGGCGGAGGCGGTGAAGCCATTCCGACCGATCAGCAGCGCCACATCGCTCTGATTCAGGACCAGCTTGAAACGCAGCTTTTTCGGCCCCAGTTCGGTCACCTTGAGCTGGGCTTCGGCGGGAAACTCGATGAACTGAACGGCGACGTATTGGAGAAATCCGCGCAGTTTATCCGTGATCAGTTGCATGTCCCTAACATGCACGCCGTCGCCGCACCTGCAAGACCAAGGTGCCGGGGTTGGGTGCGGAATGCACGCCAGCCCCGGTCCTGGATTTCAGGCGATCGCGATCTCACGTGGCTTCGCTTCCTCGCGCAGGGGAGCGACGACCTTGAGAACGCCATCTTCGAGCGCGGCAGTGATCCGGTTGCCGTCGAGCCGCTCCGCGAGCTTCACGGAAAGGGCATAGCGAACAGCTGGGACATCGGAGCGGTTGGCCTCAAGCGTCAGGAGTCCTTCGTGGACCGTGAGCTTCAGTGCTTCCTTGCGGACGCCGGGGAGGGCGACTTCAAGACGTACGCCGGATTCCTCGTCGCGGCTGTAAACTGCGGGGCGGATGGACTTTCGTGTTTCTGGTTTCGAGGCGGTTCCAGTGGCGTTGCAGCAGGTGTTCTCGGCGAGGTTCATTGGATTTCGATGGTCAGTGGTTCGTTGGTGACAGGCTTGATTTTCGGAAGCTCAACACGGAGCACTCCGAGGTCGAGCTGGGCGGTGAGGGACGAGGCATCGACTTCAGAGCCAAGCGTCCAGCTTCTCGTTTCCGCCGCGACGAATGGCCTCTCTTCAGTCGGAGTGATCGTCAGCGAGAGCAGCCGATCCTTGAGATCGAGCTTCAGTTCCTCCCTGCGCAGGCCGGGAAGATCGAGGGTGATCCGGTAGGCGGACTCGGTCTCCTCAATCCGTTCACGCGGCGGATGGTCACGTGAAACAAGAGGGGTTCCGGAAAGGGCACGCTCGAACAGACGATCGAGGGCCGTGGCGGATGGAAACAATGGATACAGGCTTGGTCGATTCATGGTGACCGACCTTTCGCAGTTCGTGTGCGAGCTCTTCTGGTAAATCAACAATC
>NKIE01000633.1 GCA_002256055.1 Pseudomonas sp. PGPPP3
CCATCCTGGTCATCGAATAAGCCAGGCGCGACATTCGGGGGGCCTCCTGACCGAGTGCCCCCTTTTTATTTGAGGTATCCCCATGCGCTCCCTTCTCTGCCTGCTGACCTGCCTGAGCTTGCTCGGCGGCTGCGCCAGCAAACCCAAAGACCCCAGCGGCATCTGGATCAACCAGGCAGCCATCGACGCCGCCGTGGACAGCCAGCACCTGCGCGAGGCGCTGCTGGCCTACGGCCCGAACCTGGAGTGGAACCTCAACAGCGCCCGCCAACAGGCGACCTTCAGCAACGGCTTCGAGCTGGCCGATGGGCAGCTGAGCGCGCAAGCCGACGGCCTCTGGCAGGTCAGTTTCTATGGCGAGCATCACGAAGTGCTCAAGCCCGAGGGCGAATTGCTGATCCAGCAAGCCAGCGCCACCTGGCCCGAACAGCGTTTTGCCCGGCCCAAGGTCAAGGTCGATGCCGCGGCGCCGGCCGGCAGCAGTTTTGAATACAGCCTTTACGAGGCCTTTCTCGCCGGCAGCTGGAAGATTCGCAGCGGCCCCGGTGAAGGCGGCCTGGTGATCTTTCATGCCGACGGCAAACTCGACGGCCTGCCCGGCGCTGAACGCTTCGCCCTGTGCCTGGCTGGTGACTGCGCGGCCATGAGCGGCGAGTACGACAGCCTGTGGCTGCAGCTGGGCCAGGAAGGCAATGAGTGGATCTTCGTTCGCGACGGCGATCAGCTGCAGATCTTCGAAGCCCTCAACCGCGCGCAACCGGACGAAATGCCCGACCTGTATCCAGGCCCGCAACGCTGGCTGCTGGAACGCGACTAACCCTGCAGCAGCCATCTAAGTAACGGGCTGACTGCCTCGCTGTACAATTTCAGGACACATCCCATGCGCGCCGAACGCGACGAAGACGACCTCCGCCCGCTCCGCACCCAGCGCGGCGCACAGCACAAAACCGAACGCCGCCTGGCCTATGAAATCGCCTTGGGCATCATCCTCGGTGGCGTGGGTCTATGGCTGCTGAATGCCGGCGCTGTGTGGCTGATGGCCAAGTTCATGCTGCAGAACCTGCAGTTGCAGCTGCCGGGCTAACAGGTCGTTGAAAATGTTGGCGAGGCCAAAACAGGCGAAGAAGCGGAGTTTACGTGCTGTAAATGAGCATTCTGAGCCTGTTTTTAACGCCGTATTGGCAACGTAGGTAGTTTTCAACGACCTGTTAAGGCGTCTCAGCCGCCAGCAGCGCGCCATAGCCTTCGCGGTAAGTAGGGTACTTCGGCGCCCAGCCCAGGGCGCGGGCGCGGGCATTGCGGCAGCGCTTGCTGCCGGCGCGGCGCACCGTCGATTCTGCGGACCAGCCGCTAACGGCCAGCGTCTCGCGTAACCAGGCCACCACCTCATGCAACGGCGCCGGCGCGTCGTCGACGCCGATATAGCACGTATCCAGCGCCACCCCGCGTCCATCCGCCAGCAGCAGAAAAGCCAACAAGCCGGCAGCATCGTCGGCATGGATGCGATTGCCATACAACGGCGGCTCGCTGACCACCCGATAACCTTGGCGCACCTGATTGAGCAGCCATTGCCGGCCCGGCCCGTAGATACCCGTGAGGCGCACCACGCTGGCCGGCAGGCCGC
>NKIE01000634.1 GCA_002256055.1 Pseudomonas sp. PGPPP3
CAGCGATTTGCAGGAGGGGGATATCGCCGACCTGTTGGGCCGCGAAGCGGGGCCACCGCGTAGCGAGCTGTTCGAGCGCTGTATTTGCAACCAGGTGGTGATGGTGACGGGGGCAGGCGGCTCGATTGGCTCGGAACTGTGCCGGCAGATTCTGTCTTCTTCGCCTACCGCGTTGGTGCTGTTCGAACACTGCGAATTCAACCTGTACAGCGTGCAGAGCGAGTTGGAAGGGCGTATTCGCCGCGAAGGACTGAACATCAAGCTGATCCCGATTCTGGGCTCGATCCGCAACCCGGAGCGCTTGCTGGATGTCATGCGTACCTGGAGCGTTAGCACCGTTTACCATGCCGCCGCCTACAAGCATGTGCCGATCGTTGAGCACAACGTGGCCGAGGGCGTGCTGAATAACGTATTCGGCACCCTGCAAACGGCCCAGGCCGCGGTGCAGGCCGAGGTTGATCACTTTGTGCTGATCTCCACCGACAAAGCCGTGCGCCCCACCAACGTGATGGGCTGCACCAAACGCCTGGCGGAAATGGTGCTGCAGGCCCTGAGTGTAGAAAAACAGCCGTTTTTGCTTGGTGGCAAGCAGGTGCCACTGGCGAACAAAACCCGCTTTACCATGGTGCGTTTTGGCAATGTGCTGGGCTCCTCGGGGTCGGTAATTCCGCTGTTCCGCGAGCAGATCAAGCGTGGCGGGCCAATCACTGTGACCCACCCGAATATCACCCGTTATTTCATGACCATCCCCGAGGCCGCTCAATTAGTCATTCAGGCCGGTGCCATGGGGCTGGGTGGTGATGTATTTGTGCTGGATATGGGGCAGCCAGTGAAAATCGCTGAATTGGCTGAGAAAATGATTCACCTCAGTGGTCTGAGTGTGCGCTCTGAAAAGAATCCTTATGGCGATATTTCTATTGAATTTAGCGGTCTGCGCCCAGGTGAAAAGCTTTACGAAGAGTTGTTGATTGGTGATGACGTGATTGCCACTGAGCATCCGATGATCATGCGTGCCAATGAAGATCATCTGCCTTGGGATGAATTCAAGGTTGTTCTGAGCGAGCTCTCGCAGGCTGTTGAACAAGATGACTATGATTGTGTGCGGAAGTTGTTGCGTCAAACGGTCAGTGGCTATGCGCCTGAAGGTGAGATCGTTGATTGGATTCACCAGCGCAGGACGAAGAAAATTACCAAGCCGTAAGGAGTGGCGTGTAGTGGGTCAGCTGCGGATCAGCTACTTGATACATGTTGTGTTGTAGCGGCGACTTCAGCCGCGAATATCGCCGATAAAACGGCTGCTATCCCAAGCGCCAGCAAGCTTGCTCCTTCAAGGGCTTGCGTACACATGTAACGCATACGCAGTACATCGCTTAATGCAGCTTTTCACGCTACGCGTGGTCGTAGCTGTGAAATTAGGTCTGCCGCTGAGTAGGCTCCGAGTCTTAGCTCAAACTGATATTCAGGCTTTGCGCCCCGCCGGTTTGTGCTGCGTTTGCTAGTTGTTGTTGGGTGCTTACATCCAGCAGGTGCAGCCAACTGATCACTGTATGGCTGCGGCCCAGACGCAGGACTGAGCAGGCAAGGTCGCGGGCGCTTTGTTCGCCG
>NKIE01000635.1 GCA_002256055.1 Pseudomonas sp. PGPPP3
GGGGTGCGCCGGTCACGCCGAAGTCCACCGAGCCGACGTTAAGCCCTTCCAGCAGCTGCGGGCCGCCGGGGAACTCAGGCCAGCTCACCTCGACGCCCTGCTCGGCCAGGCGTTTTTCCAGGGTGCCCTTGGCTTTGAGCAGCACCAGGGTGCCGTATTTCTGATAACCGATGCGTAGCGTTTCGGCCTGGGCTTGGGTAACAGCGCCGATAGACGTGGCCGCGACAAACAGGGCGACCAGGCTCCGACGCAAAGTGCTAGTGCGCATGGCGCTCTCCTTTGCATTCAATGAGGGTTTGGTGACCTGCTCGCCCGTTGGCGGGTGAGTGAGGCGGTGAGGCGGCTGCTTGGGCGCAGGCCCGTGCAGCAAACTCTTGTCAGGGTTTCAAATACTCCAGCGGGCGTTTACCAGCCGGTCGTTCAATAACTGCGGATCACGCGGTTTTGGCCGTCGGGCCAGGGCCGCAAAAAAGTGTTCCAGGGCGTCATCCAGACGTTCTTGCAGCACCGGCACCAGCTGCGCCGGAGCATCGCCTTCGCCGTAGCTGATCTGGCGGTCTTCGGCGAACACGCCGTGGAGCATTTCCTGGGCTTTGAGCGCAGCCAATACCGGCTTCAAGGCGTAATCCACCGCCAGCATGTGAGCGCTGCTGCCGGCCGTGGCCAGGGGCAACACCACCTTGTGCTGCAAGGCCCGCTCCGGGAGCAGATCAAGCAGAGTTTTCAGTGCCCCGGAAAACGACGCCTTGTACACCGGCGTGGCCACCAGCACGCCGTCGGCCTGGGCAATCTGCTCGATGAGCAACTGGATCTGCGGGCTGTCGAAGCGTGCATGGAGCAAGTCTTCGGCAGCGAAATCGCGGATCTGGTAGCTGATCACCTCAACGCCCTGTTGCTGCAAACGTTGCCGCGCATAGTCGAGCAACACCGCCGAACGGGACTTCAGGCTCGGGCTGCCGCCCAGGGAAACCACCAACATGCCGTGCTCCTAGCGATTCGGTTGCGGGGTCAGCCGCAGGTAGGGTTTGACGGCGCGATAGCCCTTGGGAAAGCGCTGTTTGATTTCGTCTTCGTCTTTGAGCGACGGCACGATCACCACCTCGTCACCGTCCTGCCAGTTGGCGGGGGTGGCGACCTTGTGGTTGTCGGTCAGTTGCAGCGAGTCGATCACCCGCAGGATTTCGTGGAAGTTGCGCCCGGTGCTGGCTGGGTAAGTGATGATCAGCCGTACTTTCTTGTTCGGGTCGATGATGAACAGCGAACGCACGGTCAGGGTGTCGTTGGCGTTCGGGTGAATCAGGTCGTAGAGGTCGGACACCTTACGATCGGCATCGGCCAGAATCGGGAAGTTGACGGTGGTGTGCTGTGTTTCGTTGATGTCGTCGATCCACTTCAGGTGCGAGTCCACCGGGTCCACCGACAAGGCGATGGCCTTGCCCCCGCGCGCGGCAAATTCGTCCTTGAGCTTGGCGGTAAAACCCAGCTCGGTGGTGCACACCGGGGTGAAGTCGGCTGGATGCGAGAACAGCACGCCCCAACTGTTGCCCAGCCACTCGTGGAAACGAATGCGACCGGAGCTGGAGTCCTGTTCAAAATCGAGGGCGA
>NKIE01000636.1:0-1167 GCA_002256055.1 Pseudomonas sp. PGPPP3
GCAGGGCCTGCTCGTACCAGGCCAGGTCGAACGGGCGCTCGGCTTCGAGCATGGCGCGCACTTCAAAGGCCAGCACCTGGGCCATCAGATCGAGGATTTCCTCGCGCGGGTAACCCACCAGGGTCAGCTTGTTGTAGGTAGCCTTGGCCGCGGCAGGGCTGTCTGCTTCCAGCTGGTTTTCGATGGCCTGGGTCAGGGTCTGTTCGGCAAAGACTTCGTCTTCGTCGGTTTGCGGCTCGTTCTGTTCGCTCATAAAAACTCCTGAAAAAGATGATTGCGCCTGTGGGGCTCACTTGGGCTGTTGAGGGGCTGGCGCGGTTTGGTAAAACTCGGCGGTCAGGGCTTTGCCATGGTTGCGGCTGAGCAATTTGCGCAGACTACCGTCGTTGACCATGGCCCGTACATGCTGGCCGAGCCAGTCGATTTCCTGGGTGTCGAGAGTCAGGCGCGAGAGGTACAGACCGATGCTAAAGGCATCTGATTCTGGCACGTGGATGATCCAGACCTGATCTTGCAGGCCCAGTTGATCCAGTTCTTTCTGGTAGATGCCGGCAGTCATCAAGGTGGCCTGAATGCGTCCGGCCTGCAGTTTGATAAAGATGTTGCTTGGGTAGGCGGAGAACTCCACGCGCTGCAGTTTCTCCAGCGTTTGCAGACGTTCGTCGAAGTAAGGGCCGCTGGAGTGGCCGCGAACCAGGCCGACTTTCACTTTCGGATCGGCCAGCAGTTGCTCCAGTGACTGGATGTGTTCGCCCGCCCGGCGATCAACTAGGATGTCGTTGCGCGCCTTGAAGTACTCGATGAACACGCCCATTTGGTCGCGTTCCGCTGTGCGGATGGTGGGCGAGATGATATCCAGGTGTTGCAGCTTGGCCTCATGCCAGGCGCGCATCCGCGGCAACGGGTCAATCTCGAAGGTGCAGCCCGTACGGCGGCTGAGCTCGGTGTAAAAGTCGAACGAAGAACCGGCAGGTGTGCCGTCGTCCAGCAGGTAATAGCTGTAGCCAATCTGCGAGACGCCAACCCGGTAAGGGCGTGAGCAGTGTTCGCTGGCTACGCTGGGTGGGCTGTTTAGCAGCAGGCTCAGCGTTGCCACGAGCAAGAGCCGGGCAGCGTGCATACGTTTGCCGACTGAGGCCAACCCGATGCTGGCCCCAGCTTGACTGG
>NKIE01000636.1:1177-1593 GCA_002256055.1 Pseudomonas sp. PGPPP3
AGCGTGTGGCCAGCAGAGTTTGACCGCGCACGACGGCAGCGCGGACCTGGTTGGGGGCGGTGCCACCGATATGGTCACGGGCGTTAACCGAGCCTTCCAGGGTCAGCACAGCGAACACGTCGTCGCCGATCTGGTCGCTGAACTGGCGCAGTTCGTCGAGACTCATTTCGGCCAGGTCCTTGCCGCTTTGCACGCCGTATTTCACCGCGTGGCCGACGATCTCGTGGCAATCACGGAACGGCAGGCCTTTGCGTACCAGGTAGTCGGCGAGGTCCGTGGCGGTGGAGAAACCGCGGCGCGCCGCTTCACGCATGATCTCGCGCTTGGGCTTGATCGCCGGAACCATGTCGGCGAATGCACGCAGCGAGTCGCGCAGGGTGTCGGCGGCATCGAACCGCGGCTCTTTGTCGTCCTGG
>NKIE01000637.1 GCA_002256055.1 Pseudomonas sp. PGPPP3
TGTCAAATGGAGTCCCACTGAATGGCCCGTATTGCAGGCGTAAACATTCCGGATAACAAGCATACTGTTATCTCGCTGACCTACATCTTTGGTGTTGGTCGCACTACTGCACAGAAGATTTGTGCAGCGACCGGGGTTAACCCGGCGGTAAAAATTAAAGATCTGAGTGACGAGCAGGTTGAACTGTTGCGTACAGAGGTTTCCAAGGTTAATACCGAGGGTGACCTGCGTCGTGAAATCAACATGAAAATCAAGCGCTTGATGGACCTGGGCTGCTACCGCGGTCTGCGTCATCGCCGTGGCCTGCCGGCTCGCGGTCAGCGTACTAAGACCAACGCGCGTACCCGTAAGGGCCCGCGTAAGCCGATCCGCAAGTAATCGCGCCCGCGAATCGACAGGAATATAGTCATGGCAAAACCTGCTGCTCGTCCTCGTAAGAAAATTAAAAAGACAGTGGTTGATGGCATCGCCCACATCCACGCGTCTTTCAATAACACCATTGTGACCATTACTGACCGTCAAGGTAACGCCCTGTCTTGGGCTACTTCTGGTGGTTCAGGTTTCCGCGGTTCACGCAAGTCCACCCCGTTCGCTGCCCAGGTGGCTGCTGAGCGTGCTGGTCAAGCTGCGCTGGAATACGGCCTGAAAAACCTCGACGTAAACGTCAAGGGTCCAGGTCCAGGTCGTGAGTCCGCTGTCCGTGCTTTGAACGGTTGCGGTTACAAGATCGCCAGCATCACCGACGTGACGCCAATCCCGCATAACGGGTGCCGTCCGCCGAAGAAGCGTCGCGTGTAATTAGGAGACAGATAAATGGCACGTTACATTGGTCCAAAATGCAAACTGTCTCGTCGTGAAGGCACAGATCTTTTCCTGAAAAGTGGCGTCCGCGCTCTGGAATCGAAGTGCAACATCGAAGCAGCCCCAGGTATCCACGGTCAGCGTCGTGGTCGTCAATCCGACTACGGTACTCAGCTGCGTGAGAAACAAAAAGTTCGCCGCATCTATGGCGTACTTGAGCGTCAATTCAGCGGTTATTACAAGGAAGCTGCCGGCCGTAAAGGCGCTACCGGTGAGAACCTGCTGCAGATCCTCGAGTGCCGTCTGGACAACGTCGTTTACCGTATGGGCTTTGGCGCTACTCGTGCCGAATCCCGTCAGCTGGTTTCGCACAAAGCGATCAGCATCAACGGTAAAACCGTAAACGTCCCGTCCTACCAGGTTAAAGCTGGCGACGTGGTTGCGGTTCGTGAGAAGTCGAAGAATCAGCTGCGCATCGTTCAAGCTCTTGAACTGTGTGCTCAGCGTGGCCGCGTTGAGTGGGTAGATGTTGACGTTGAGAAGAAGTCTGGCGTGTTCAAAAGCGTCCCGGCTCGCAGCGATCTGTCCGCCGACATCAACGAAAGCCTGATTGTCGAGCTCTACTCCAAGTAAGGGCTAGAAAATAGGTGCATCCATGCAGATTTCGGTAAATGAATTCCTGACCCCTCGTCACATTGATGTGCAGGTGGTCAGTCCGACCCGCGCCAAGATCACACTCGAGCCTCTCGAGCGTGGTTTTGGCCATACGCTGGGCAACGCGCTGC
>NKIE01000638.1 GCA_002256055.1 Pseudomonas sp. PGPPP3
ACCGTGTTGAACAAACGGTTGGGGGTCGGCCAACAAGGCATTCCACTGTGCAGCGGGCAGATCGCCAAGGCGATCGAGAGTCAGAATAGGCATGGGCTCAGTCTGGGGTTTTGTGCCGACGAAAAAAAGCCCCGCACGAGGCGGGGCTTAAGAGGAGCAGCACTGTTACAGCGTTTTTAGAACACGTATTGGGCACGCAGCGAGATGGCTTTGCCGTCGTCGTCGGTGGCACCAGCAGCAACACGGCCGGTTTGCAGAGATACGGTTTCAGTATCGGTCTTGGTCATCAGGTAGTTCAGAGACAACTTGACCGCTTCATTGGCGTACCAGTTCACACCCAAGGTATGCACATTGGCCGAGCTTTCATCGACAGTCGCCACGCCAAGGTTCTGATCGTCTTCAACGCTCAGATCGTCATAGCGGTAGAACACTTCCCAGGCACCAGTCGCCTTGTTGGCCGGTTTGATGGAATCAAATTTGGCGCCATCCAGTTTGTAGATGCGCGATTCGCCGGTCAGGGTGTAGGCAACCATGGCGTTGTAACCAGTGGCTTCGCGATCGCCGTTGCTGCCAGCACCGCTCAGGTCGCGCTTGAGGTATTCGCTCTGCACAGAGACCGGACCTTGCATATAGGCGAATTCCAGCCCCATAACACTGTCGTCTTCAAAACCTAGCGTGTCTGCCTTACCCAATACCAGCTTGCCGGAGTTCGCCGTGTTTTCCGAAACACCGCGCACACCAAGACGGGTATCGATCACACCGGTAAAGGCGTTAGCACCACCTTCGTTGCCGTAAGAACGGGTTGCGTAATCCAGACCAAAATGCAGCACTTGGGTTTCGCTAACGATTGGAGCCACAACGCCACGAGCGAAGAAGCTGTTTACATCTTTGCCGTCAGCATCTTCCAGACCTGTAGCCTTGTCTTGCTGCTGGATACTGGCCGAGCCATAGAACATGCCAGCAGTGGTACCGTTAACCTGGATACCCATGCCTTCTTCGCTATCGGTAGTCCAGGACGCCAGGTCCAGAACCGATGAACGCTCAATCGCCGTCACCCACTTAGAGCTGGTGGCTTTTTCCAAGCTGTAATCCGGGTCGAAACGACCAACTTTGATATTGATTGGCGCGAAGCCGGTGTAGGTAATAGTGACTTCATCGTACTTAGTATTGCTGCCAGCCTTGTCGCCAAAGTCGATGTTGGCCTGATAACGCCAGTCTTGATAGTTACCACCCAACTCCAACTGGGCACGACGGAAATAAGCTTCGTTGGCCGAGTTGTTATTGTTGGTGTAGAAGCCATCGAACTGATCAAAGTCCGCCTGAATACGGCCGCCCAGCTTGAAGCTGTACTGCTTGTCAGTGGTGGTAACTTCCAGACCGCTCTTGGTCTTGATCATGATGTCGGTGCCGTCGGTGGTCACGGTACCTGCGAAAGCCTGGGCCGAGACGGCCAGTGCGAGGGCGCTGGCGGCAAAACCGGCGAAGTGCTTACGAATCATCCAGAATTCCCCTATTGGTCTTAAGAAACACCAAAGCCGGTGGGCTTCGTTGTGTTGGGGGGAATATTGGCTGGGGG
>NKIE01000639.1 GCA_002256055.1 Pseudomonas sp. PGPPP3
AGCCTGCGCCTGGCCAGCCCGGCGCAGCTGAGCAATCACGCCTCGGTGGACTTCTACGTCGAGCAGGTGTTGCAGCACGCCAAGGTCATTCTGATTTCCGTGCACGGCGGCGTCAGTTACTGGCGCTACGGCATCGAGCGTTTGGTCGAACTGGCCGAGCGCGGCGCGCAAGTCATCATGGTGCCGGGTTGCGACAATCCCGATCCGGAACTGATGGCGTTGAGTAGCGTGCCGCTGGCGGAGGCCGAGCGGCTCTGGCAGTTCCTGCGCCAGGGCGGCGCGGCCAATGCCCAGCAGCTGTTCAACTGCATCGCCAGCCACTGGTTGCAGCGTGACTACCCCTGGGGCGAACCGCAGCCGCTGCCGCGGGTGGGCCTGTATCACCCACAGCTGAGCACCCCGAGCCTGAGCGATTGGCAAGCCCATTGGCGGGTCGGTGCGCCGGTGACGGCGCTGCTGTTCTACCGCACTCAGGTGCAGGCGGCGAATACCGGGTTTATCGATGTGTTCTGCCAGCGCTTGCAGGCTCAGGGCCTTAATCCGCTGCCGATTGCCGTGGCCAGCCTTAAGGAAGCGGCCTGCCTGGCTCAGGTTGAGGACTGGCTGGACGAAGCCGATGCCCGCCTGATTATCAACACCACCGCCTTCGCCCTGTCCAACCCGGAAGCGCCGAGCGCACGACCTTTCCGTCGCGATATTCCGGTGCTGCAAGCCATTTGCGCGCTGGATAACCATGAGCAGTGGCAGGGCAATGCCCAGGGCCTGGGTTCCCGCGACCTGGCCATGCATATCGTGTTGCCCGAGCTGGACGGCCGGCTGATAACCCAGCCGATCAGCTTCAAGGGCCTGGCCTGGCGCAGCGAGCGCAGCCAGAGTGATGTGGTCTGTTACCAGCCCCATCTGCCGGGGATGGATTTTGTCGTCGAGCTGGCGCGCAACTGGATTGCTCTCGCGCGCAAACACAACGCCGACAAGCGCATCGCCTTGGTGCTGGCCAACTACCCGACTCGCGATGGGCGCATCGGTAATGGCGTTGGTCTGGATACCCCAGCAGCGGCGCTGAATATCCTCAAGGCGCTGCAGCAGCAGGGTTATCCGGTGGCAGAGCTACCCGACAGCGGCACCGCGCTGATCCACCAGTTGCTCGGCGGCGTGACCAATGAGCTGGACAGCCGCGACGCGCGGCCCTGCGCCCAGAGTCTGGCGCTGGATGAGTACCTGGCGTTCTTCCACAGCCTGCCGCAAGCCAACCAGCAGGCGGTGCGCGAGCGTTGGGGCGAACCGCAGCAGGACCCTATGTTCCGCAGCGGCCGGCTGATGATCGCCGGCCTGCGCTTCGGTCTGACCTTTGTCGGTATCCAGCCGGCGCGCGGTTATCAACTGGATGCGGCGGCGGTGTATCACGACCCCGATCTGGTGCCGCCCCATGGCTACCTGGCGTTCTACTGCTGGCTGCGCAAGGCCTTTGCCGCCGATGCCGTGATCCACGTCGGCAAGCACGGCAATCTGGAATGGCTGCCGGGCTAGAGCGTCGGGCTGTCTGAGCAGTGCTGGCCGAGCGCGATTCTCGGCCC
>NKIE01000911.1 GCA_002256055.1 Pseudomonas sp. PGPPP3
CAGCGCGCGCAGCACGATCCGTCATCACACCTTTGTTGGTGGAGACGATAGACACGCCAAGACCGCCACGAACTTTCGGCAGATCTTCAACGGCCTTGTACTGACGCAAGCCAGGACGACTGACGCGCTTCACTTCTTCGATGACCGGACGGCCTTCGAAGTACTTCAGCTCGATGGTCAGCTGCGGTTTAACTTCGCTGCTGATCTGAAAATCCGCAATGTAGCCTTCGCCTTTAAGGACTTTAGCTACAGCCACCTTCAAGGTAGAAGAAGGCATGCTTACAACGGCCTTTTCAGCCATCTGGGCATTACGGATACGAGTTAGCATGTCCGCTAACGGGTCCTGCATACTCATGGGCTAGACGCTCCTGATACAAAATGAATTAGCCAAACGGCTAAGAGCCGACAGAAGCACTACCAACGAAGGCATGCTCTGGCGAGCCGGGTATTCTAGAGACTGCTCATAAATGAATCAAGCCCCAAAAGGGGCTTGATTCATAACCGCTCAGCGGTAAGCGCGATTTTCGGCACGCCTACCGACAAACGCTAGCAACTTACCAGCTGGCTTTAACCAGACCTGGTACATCGCCACGCATAGCAGCTTCGCGCAGCTTGTTACGACCGAGGCCGAACTTGCGGTACACGCCATGCGGACGACCTGTCAGACGGCAGCGGTTACGCATGCGCGCAGCGCAAGCATCACGTGGCTGCTTCTGCAGGGCTACTTGTGCTTCCCAACGCGCTTCCGGAGTGGAGTTCGGATTGGCGATGGTAGCTTTCAGCTCGGCACGCTTTTTGGCGTACTTGGCTACCGTTAGCTGACGCTTCAGCTCGCGGTTTTTCATGCTCGTTTTGGCCATGTTCCTACTCCAATCAGTTACGGAACGGGAAGTTGAAGGCACGCAGCAACGCGCGACCCTCATCATCGTTACGGGCAGTGGTGGTCAGAGTGATATCCAGACCGCGCAATGCGTCGATTTTGTCGTAATCGATTTCCGGGAAAATGATCTGCTCTTTGACGCCCATGCTGTAGTTACCACGACCATCGAAGGACTTGGCATTCAGGCCGCGGAAGTCACGTACGCGCGGCAGGGAGATCGCAAGCAGACGATCCAGGAATTCGTACATACGATCACGGCGCAGGGTTACCTTAACGCCAATCGGCCAACCTTCACGGACTTTAAAGCCAGCGATGGATTTGCGAGCGTAAGTTACGACCGCTTTTTGACCGGTGATCTTTTCCAAGTCAGCTACAGCGTGCTCGATGACTTTTTTGTCGCCGATCGCTTCGCCTACACCCATGTTCAGGGTGATCTTGGTAACGCGCGGAACTTCCATCACGTTGCCCAGCTGAAGTTGTTCTTTCAGCTTGGGGGCGATTTCTTTCCAGTAAATCTCTTTTAGTCGTGCCATGGTCTTCTACCTAGCAGTGTTCAAGCATCAACCGCTTTTTGGGTCGACTTGAAGACACGAATTTTCTTGCCATCTTCTACTTTAAAACCAACGCGGTCAGCCTTGTTGGTTTCGCCGTTGAAAATGGCGACGTTAGAGACGTGCAGTGGCGCCTCTTT
>NKIE01000640.1 GCA_002256055.1 Pseudomonas sp. PGPPP3
CCTTGGAAGGCTTTGCCGTTCACGGCATCGAAGCCAAAGGTGTGACCATCGACGTGCCGGCCATGGTCGCGCGCAAGTCGAACATTGTGAAAAACCTCACAGGCGGCGTCAGCTCCCTATTCAAGGCCAACGGTGTGACCCTGTTGGAAGGCCACGGCAAGTTGCTGGCCAACAAGCAGGTTGAAGTCACCGGTCTGGACGGCACAACGCAGATCATTGATGCCGCCAACGTGATCATCGCCTCGGGCTCCAAGCCAATCGACATCCCGCCGGCTCCGGTTGATCAGGACGTGATCGTTGACTCCACTGGTGCCCTGGAATTCCAGAGCGTACCGAAGAAGCTCGGCGTGATCGGCGCGGGTGTTATCGGCCTGGAACTGGGCTCAGTGTGGGCGCGCCTGGGTGCTGAGGTGACTGTTATCGAAGCGCAGGAGAAATTCCTGCCTATGGCCGACGAGCAGATCGCCAAGGAAGCGCTGAAAACTTTCACTAAGCAGGGTCTGAAAATCCGCCTGGGTGCTCGCCTGACCGGATCGGACGTGAAGAAGAAGCAAGTCACTGTCACCTTCACTGACGCCGAAGGCGAGCAGAAGATGACCTTCGACAAGCTGATTGTGGCCGTGGGCCGCCGTCCGGTGACCACTGATCTGCTGGCAAGCGACAGCGGCGTGACCATGGATGAGCGCGGTTTTATCTATGTTGATGACCACTGCGCAACCAGCGTGCCGGGCGTGTATGCGGTCGGTGACGTGGTGCGCGGCGCTATGCTGGCACACAAGGCCTCGGAAGAGGGCGTGATGGTTGCTGAGCGTATTGCTGGCCACAAGGCACAGATGAACTACGACCTGATCCCGTCCGTGATTTACACCCACCCGGAAATCGCATGGGTAGGTAAAACCGAGCAGCAGCTGAAAGGCGAGGGTGTTGCCGTCAACGTCGGTACCTTCCCGTTCGCAGCTAGCGGGCGTGCCATGGCGGCCAACGACACTGGCGGTATGGTCAAGGTGATTGCGGATGCCGCAACCGACCGCGTATTGGGTGTACACGTAATTGGCCCAAGCGCTGCAGAACTGGTGCAACAAGGCGCAATCGGCATGGAGTTCGGCACCAGTGCCGAAGACCTGGGCATGATGGTTTTCTCCCATCCGACTCTGTCCGAAGCCCTGCACGAAGCCGCCCTGGCAGTGAATGGTCATGCCATTCACATTGCCAACCGGAAAAAGCGTTAACGTCCGGGCAGGCCTTTGCGAAGGCTTGCCTAGCCAATGTCAGTCGGACTGCTGTTAAGCAGCAGCCACAGGTGGCGTTGCGTCACAAGCGCGGCGCCGTATGCGCAATACCTAAACGAAGACGGTAGATAAGCATGAATCTTCACGAGTATCAGGGTAAGCAGCTGTTCGCCGAATACGGCTTGCCGGTGTCCCAAGGCTTCGCGGTAGACACTCCGGAGGCCGCTGCTGAGGCGTGCGACAAAATTGGTGGCACTGAGTGGGTGGTCAAGGCCCAGGTGCATGCCGGTGGTCGCGGTAAAGCGGGTGGCGTACAGCTGGTTCGCAACAAGGAAGACGC
>NKIE01000004.1 GCA_002256055.1 Pseudomonas sp. PGPPP3
ACTATATCGCGATGGTGCTATGCCGCTGCGCTGAAGCATCGCGGCGACGCAGCCATTACCACTGCCGCATACCGGATCTTCTGGGACGGCGTCGCCTGGCACAAATGAGCGCACCTCAACCAATGCAGAATCACCATCTGCATACAGGCCGAAGACAGTAAGTCCCGTGCAGTTTGTAGTTGCTTGCGCGAGGCAATTAATGTTCGGCTTTAGATCTAGAACATCTTGCGCAGAGCGAAGTTGCAAAGTGATCCAGACAGCACCGACATCGATAATTGCAGCATTGCATACGGACTCACGATGGACGCCAATGGCCGCTAGAATGTCCAGTAGCCTGTGCTCACCTAGCGGCGCAAAACTAGGCGCTGGCAATTCAAAGAAGATCCTGTTGCCGAGTAAGTGAAGCGGTACCAGTCCCTGATCACACTCCTGAACAAGCATCCCAGGTGTCTTGGGAGTCAGCCCATAAGCTAGCAATGCTGTGGCGCTTCCGATAGTTGGGTGTCCTGCAAAGGGTAATTCACCTTGCGTGGTAAATATCCTCAGTCGGTAATCAGCGTTACTGGTCGTTGGTGCGCATACAAAAGTCGTTTCGGATAAATTTGTCCAGTTAGCTATTTCAAGCATCTGTGAGCTCGTGAGCTTGTCCCCTTCCAGGATAACTGCAACTGGATTTCCTTTAAATGGAGCCCCTCCAAAAACATCAACCTGGAAAAATGGAAGATTCATTTGGTCACTACTCCCTGCCATGAACACCTTTAGTCATAAGCTTGAGAACCAGGCAACGCCTGGCGAACACTTACGTTGCTCTCTTCAAAGGATACTTAAAAATCTCAGATGAGTGCACCCCAGAGCTGATACTAGCTTGCGCTAGATATTTTGCAGTTGGCTTTATCATGGCTGACAGCCTCAGACTTCAATTCCTTCTTTTCGACTTCATTTGCGTGAATATTTTTTTGTTCAGTTCTAAATTGTTCATGCCTCTTCATAGAGCGATCATGACCGTCTTCGGCATGTACCTGTGTGTAGCCAGCGACAAGCAAAAGCCCGACAATAAAACCATTTATAATCTTCATGATATAGATCTCGCTAGTTTAAGTGATAATTTAATGGGTGCGCATGAAAACAGCGCAAACTCATAAAAATTGAGTATTTAAATTAAATACATGAATTAACCTAATATAGGTGCATGTAGCTTGAGAGGCATCCGACCTGATTAACTTTCAAATCGGCGCCTTCTTAAATTTCAGTGACTTACTTTCAGTGCAGATGGGCTCTTCTTCAGGCGTCGACGAATATAACCTTTCCGGTGATGAAGCCATCAACCGAGCGCTCAAAGGCTTTGCCTACCAGCGCGCCAGGGACAGGCTGGAAGCCTGGCATCATTTCCCCATATACGTCCCATGCCTCTTCCAGAACTGTAGGGTTGACCACGTTGATGCGAATCTGACGTGGAAGCTCGTGCGCTACGCACTGTACGAAGGTGTCGATGGCGCCGCTGGTGGTGGCGTCAGCAATTGCCATAGGAATAGGTTTGACATTGAGAATGCCCGAAATCAACGTAAACGAACCGCCATCGTTGATGTAGTTCAGGCCCACATTTACCAGATTGATCTGGCCGACCATCTTGCTTTGGATAGTTGTGTCCCATTGCTCATCGGTCATTTCGCTGAAGTTAGCGTATTCGCAGTAGCCAACTGTATTAACGACAGCATCGAACGGCCCAACCTTTTCGAATAGAGCCTTGATCGACGCCTTGCTGGTGATATCTACCGTGTGGTCGCAGCCTGTGCCAGAGCGGCTGGCGGTGATGACGTTGTGTTTCTTGAGGCCGGTCATAGCGGCTTGGCCCATGTGCCCTTGGGCACCAATCAAAATTACGGTTTTCATAGCAATGCCTCGTTAAATCTTAAGGAGGCGATACTCTAGGCGCTCACTGATACAATGAAAATCACCGCCGATTTGTATGAGATACAACCAAAATGATTGAGAAAATCGATATCAGGCACATGCGGGTTTTACTGCATCTCGTGCGCGAGAGAAACGTTTCTCGCGTTGCCGAGCGGCTTGAGATATCACAACAGGCGGTTAGCAACTACCTCAAGCGCATGCGTGAAGTGTTTCCCAATGAGCTGTTCCTGCGCCAGAGCGCAGGCCTACAGCCGACCGACTATGCGTACGACCTCGCAGCTAAATTCGAGAAAATAGTCGAAGAGATCGACGGCATCTTCAATTCATTCCCATTCGATCCAGCAACGAGTGAGTACGCATTCAGGGTGATCGCAAATGAATATGCGCAACTGTCTATCATCCCATCGCTTTCGCTGCTCATGCGCGAACGCGCACCCGGGGTGAAGCTTGAAGTCATTGACTTCAATCCCGATCAGCATGTCAAGACGTTGGCGCAAGGAGAGGCTGACCTAGTGATTGGTTTTTCTGACTACGTTGATCCTGGATTAGTGCGGAATAGACTGAGAAGCGGCCACTACTGCTGCGTCGCTCGGCAAGGTTCGCTGCTGCCTCGGCAGATACAGGTGCTTGCAGATGTGTCCTTACATCCTCATGTGGATTTCGCCAGTGGAGTAGGCAATCTGGGGAGTCGAGTTGATGATTTCCTTAGTGCCCGGGATGTCAGCCGCACAGTGATTGCGACTTTGCCCTGCTACACGTCTCTGCAAGCGTTTATGCACGTGAATGATACGGTGGCTTTTGTACCCTCGGCCATTGCTGCCACCGGTGGCTTCCAAGTGATTGACTTAGACATGTCTTCCCTAAATTTCAATGTGGTTGTGGGATGGCATAGAAGAGCTTCGGGCAGTGCATCCAGAGATTGGCTTGTTCAGGTTATTGCAGGATTGCACACGTCGAGTTAGCTCAAAATGAATACGCCCTGATTTTGTAGACGCTCTATGACCGCTTCTGGCCGGTTTGAGCCGGTCTCAATGAGCCGCTGTCGATCCATTGCGGACGCTTAACTGTCTCGATGACGTCGGGGAGATTCAGGATATGACACGAGTTAGGCCACCCGAGTCATGGGGTAAGTGAAATTGAACCTTGCACCCGAATTGCAGATACTCCACCGATCAATATCGTACCGTCAGAACTAAACTCAACTTCAATCCTGCCATCGCGCCCGACTTTATTTCCTTGCGATGCACTATATCGCGATGGTGCTATGCCGCTGCGCTGAAGCATCGCGGCGACGCAGCCATTACCACTGCCGCATACCGGATCTTCTGGGACGGCGTCGCCTGGCACAAATGAGCGCACCTCAACCTTAGCTATTTCAAGCATCTGCGAACTCGTGAGCTTGTCCCCAACGAGGATAACCGCAACTGGATTTCCTTTAAATGGAGTTCTCCCGAAGACATCCACTTGGAAAAATGGCAAGTGCATTTGCCCCCCTGCTCTGGTAATCATAAAGTTGAATTTAACAGGTTAATTTCTTGCGCTGTTAAAGGACTCTGCATTTAAAGTCACTGCTTATTTATGTAATAAATCTTGATGATTGTTAATAACACTGGTCATCAAATAAAATGCTGCAATCTGGTGCTGATAGCAAGTTAAGTCCTGCGATAGGCTTTATAGTATTTTTCCAGTGCGAAAAAATTCAAGTCGTCGCATCTGAAGATTTAGATGAAAATCAATTTTATTTGATACAATTGATCTTCATCTAGGTAAGTGCCTCACGAGCGGCGTTTTTCTTTTGGCAAGCAGCTAACCACAGCTGCAGTTGGGCAATTAATTCCGCAACCTTCCTCGTCGCAAAGTGCGCAAGTTTTGTAGGCATCAAGCTCTTGATCAACATTTGCCGCAATTACCGTACGTGCGCAGTCGGCTAAACCATCTAACTGCTGACTCTCTAATGGAGACAATAATTTCGCAACGATACTACCCCGCAATGACAATATCTCATCAGACAAAAAAATCCCTTTCTGGCTAATATGCAAGCCAACTTGTTTCTTGTTATCCTTTGCCTGTCGCTCTAGTAGCCCATCGCCCTCAAGGCGATCCACCACCCTAACCGCAGCGGAATGACTGAGTTCCAAAACATTGGATAGCCAGCCAATATTAAAAGAGTTGCAATTTCTTATTGAAATAAGTGCCGTTAGATCAGACATTGGCCGGTCAAATTTTTTGCGTAACTCCGAGTTAACGCAGCTATCCAACTTGCGCGCAAATGCAGCTATCTGATTTACCTTGTCAGGCGTCAGCGTCATGAATTTTTATGCTCCAGTTCGGAATTGCCTTTGTCTTTAGTGAGTGCTGGGTAGTCGGTATAACCAATCTCGGCGCCGCAATAAAAAGTCTTGCTGTCTGCCTCATTCAGTGGTGAGCTGACTCTGAAGCGCTCTGGCAAGTCAGGATTGGCAAGAAATGCTCTACCGAACGCAACCGCGTCAGCAATATTCGACGAGATTATTTTCTCGGCTTTGGCCGCAGTATAATTACTGCAAAATATAAGCGCACCCTTAAAGTTGTCTCGGATTGATTTCCGAAATTCATCGGACAGCGGTGCGCCACCTGCCCAGTCTGGCTCTGCAATATGAAGGTAAGCCAATCCGCGCTCGCTAAAACCACGCGCCAAGTAGCTTGTCATCTCTTCTGCATCAGTATCTTCAATGTCATTAAAGATTCCGTTTGGGGATAACCGCACACCAACGCGACCAGCACCGAACACGGAAACTACAGCATCTACAACGTCCAGAACAATGCGCGCACGATTTTCCAGGCACCCTCCGTAACTGTCGGTTCGCTGATTGGTATTTGTAGATAAGAATTGATTGAGCAGATAGCCATTTGCTGCGTGAACTTCAATAGCATCAAAGCCAGCACGCTTAGCTCTTATGGCGGAATTCCTGTAGTCGTTAACAATTCCAAGAATCTCTTCCAACTCAAGCGCCCTCGGGCCATCGCACAATACGCGGAGAAATCCATCTTCATGAGGGATTCTTGCGGTAGCCGCTGGGGCAGGAATTGCTGAAGGGGCGACGGGAAGTGCATTGTTTGGTTGCAGCTTGCTGTGAGAAATTCTACCTACATGCCAGAGCTGTAATGCTATTAATCCACTTCTTGAGTGAACGCGCTCAACAACATGCTTCCATCCAGCTTCTTGCTCATCCGTGTAAATGCCTGGCGTATCAAGGTAACCTTGACCTTGCTGGGAGATCTGAGTGGCTTCGGTAATGATTAATCCCGCACTCGCCCTTTGGCCATAGTACTCAGCATTAAGTTTGGTCGGCGCATTTCCAGGCCCAGCACGCATTCGGGTCAGTGGGGCCATGATGACTCTATTCGAAAGTTTTAGATCGCCGATAATGGTTGAGGACAAAAGGTTTGGATAGAGCATCATTAATACCTGGATCGTAATTAGGTGTATGAGAAATCAATGAGGCCCAGCGCACTGTAAGTGCGCTGGGCCGAGGCTTATTTTTGATTACGTGCAGATTATTACTCGCCGTAGCCGACTATAGCCTTCACTTCCAGGAATTCATGGATTCCCCATTCAGAATATTCACGCCCATTTCCAGATTGCTTGTAACCACCGAACGGAACTTGCGTATTCCACTCCGCATAATTGATTGTCACTTGGCCAGCCCTAAGCTGACGCGCAACATTGCGTGCGTTCTCAAGGTTATTAGACTGGACGTAGGCTGCTAAGCCGTACACGGTATCGTTGGCGATGCGAATTGCATGGGCTTCGTCGTCATACGGCATAATCGAGAGCACAGGGCCAAATATCTCTTCACGTGCAATGGTCATCTGTGGCGTGACGTTGCCAAAAACGGTTGGGCGAACGTAGTAGCCTTTTTGCAGCCCCTCTGGTCGGCCAGGACCGCCACATACCAACACGGCCCCATCTTGAATTCCGCATTCGATTAATTGCTGAATTTTGTTGAATTGAAGCTCGCTAACCACCGGCCCTAGAACGGTATCAACTGCATTCGGGTCGCCTACTTTCTGCGTGAGCGCCGTCTCTCGGGCAATGCGCAAGGCTTCTTCATGACGAGCACGTGGTACCAGCATACGAGTTGGCGCATCGCAGGACTGGCCTGTGTTAGCAAAGCATGCTTCTACGCCCTTACGTACAGCGTCTTCCAAGTCGGCGTCTTCGAGGATGATGTTTGCCGATTTGCCGCCAAGCTCAAGGGTTACTCTTTTCACCGTATCGGCAGCTGTCTTGGCCACAATGATGCCTGCACGGGTCGAGCCAGTGAACGACACCATGTCTACGTCGCAGTGTCCCGCCATGACCTGACCGACATTTGGGCCATCACCATTGACCATGTTGTAAACGCCGGGCGGGGTTCCGGCTGCATCCATGATTTCCGAGAATACGATGGCACTAATTGGAGCAATTTCACTGGGTTTCAAGACTACCGTGCATCCGGCAGCAATCGCTGGTGCCACTTTTGTCACTATCTGGTTAAGAGGCCAGTTCCAGGGGGTAATCAGCGCGACAACGCCAATCCCTTCCTTGACGATGCGGGCTGCATCACGATGTTCTTCGAACTCGTAACTCTCCAAAGCTGTAATCGTGGCTTCTAAATGGGCGCGGCCCGCCCACGTCTGGGCATCGCGTGCCCATGCAATCGGGGCACCCATCTCGTCTGAGACTGCGCGCGCAATATCTTCGGAGCGCTCGTTGTAGATCTGGAGAATGCGCCGCAAGAGGGCCAGCCTTTCTGCCTTGCTCGTCATTGAGAAGCTTGGAAATGCCGCTTTAGCTGCTGCGACTGCGCGCTCAACATCGGCGCCACTGCCTACAGAAATCATGGTGTAGGCTTCTTCGGTGGCAGGGTTGACCACTGGCAGCGTGGCTGGCGTCACCGGATTTATCCACACGCCGTCGATATAAAACTTTTGATGGTTTGTCATCTATTTAGCCTCTGAGTTGGTTGAGCAAAGCTCACGCAATAAAGAACGCGCCGTGGTGAGGTACTCGTCGATATGTGCTTGAGTGTGCGCAAATGACACCTGTGGACCTGCCGTAGCCACTGAGTCCCAAATGCCTCTGTTGGCCATAAATAGCTTTCTCAATGTAATCCACTCCACATCGATGGACTTGTAGGCTTCCTTGCCATTTTTCGGCAACGTCTGTGATAGGCAGTAACCAACCCGCGGACCCAGATGTTGTGCCAGCCATGGCAGATTGAGCTCATCAAAAATGCTCTGCAAACCAGTGGCAAAGCGACGACCTAGCGCTTCAGTGCGCATGTAGTTTTCCGGGGTAAGGACTTTCTCCAGGGCCGCTTTGGCAGCAAAGACGGACAGTGTATTGGCATAGGTCGTCCCGCCTGCCGCAATGCCCGGTACGCCAAGGTCAACTTGCGTATGAGCATCAACAAACTCATTCACTGCGTCGCTCATGCCATACAGCGCAAAGGGGATACCGGTCCCAAGGCCCTTGCCCAAAACCATGAAGTCGCATGGCAGATTCCAGGCGCCTGTAAGGCCGCCATAAGCGAATGAAAAGTCATGTGCCTCATCCAGGCACAAGAGGGTGCCATATCGGTGGGCGAGCTCATAAAGCGATTGGATGAATCCTGGCTCGGGCATCACCAAGGTGCAGTTGCTCATTGCTGGCTCGGTGAGAATTAACGCAACTTCACCTTTTTTGAGAACAGCCTCCACTGCTTCCAGGTCGTTGAATGGCACGATTTCTACGCCCTTCTCAACGCCCCGTGGAAGCCCCAGAACATAAGGCCTTACCCCGCTCTCGGAGTTTTCCATCATGGTGTCATCAAGGTGGCCATGGTAATGGCCTTCAAAAACCAAGACCTTGGTGCGCTTAGTGATGGCTCGGGCAATACGAATGACCTCAGTGTTAGCACCGCTCGCCGTCATCGTGAATTGCCAAAAGGGCACTCCAGTCCTTCGGGCAAGCTCCTCGGTAACGTCGATGGCTTCCCTAACCGGCAAAAGAAAGTGCGGACCTACGTCCATGGCCTTATGCATGGCATCACGGATGTGAGGGTTGTCAAACCCCATCGTCACAGCGAGGTCTACCACGTTGAAGTCGAGATAACGGTTGTTATTCGCGTCGAAAAATTCCGGCCCCTTGCCGTGGTCTACATAAATCGTTGGATGAAAGTTGAGTCCGAACATCCATGACATTGGCACACCCTTGGGCATGGATTTTTTGCCTCGGGCTACTAGCGCCGCAGAGTTCACAGTCCTTTGGCGGAATGTGGCCAGCTCGCGGTTAGTCATTTCCAGCAATTTTTCTCGATTGAACGTGTACGGCGTCATTTTTAACGTCCGAATGTGTTGAGGAGGGATAAATATACATGCATGACGCATACATGCAAAGAGTTGCGTGAGAGTGCGCAAAATCTTGTGAGCCTGGATTGGGGGGGGATGAATAGACCCTAATTCTGTTGATGACCAATGGCTGCTTTTGGCCGCTTTGAGCCTGTCGCATCAAGCAGGAGTCGGCTAGTAACTGCCGCTCACGGTACCGCATTCTTTCCTGACCTTAGGACTGAAAATCCTACGCTCCACGCAGACAAAAAAGCCGGTCAATCGACCGGCCTCTTTTCTATCTCGCTGCAGCTGCACTTGCTATCCAATCATCGACCTCATGCTGAAGCCAGCGGCTGGCTCGACCTATCTTCAGCTGCTTCGGGAAGTCACCCTCTCGAATACGGCAGTAGATAGTCTTACGACTCAATCCGACTTTGCGGCTCACGGCATTGAAGTCCAGAAGGATCATCTCAGACATAAACCACCTCCCAGAAAGAGAGGCTGGTGGATTCTTGTGGGCACTGCGGTGGTAATGCGTTCCTCATAGCTGACTGCTCTGCCGGATCGTGCCTTCAAGGCATTAGTTCTACTTTTCCAATTCCGCTGTGCATCAAGCAGACAACGTCACAGCGGCAAACCTAGAGGCTCCGGATAACCTCACAGCTGTATATTTCCACAGCACATCAAGGCGCACAACAAAATACTTGACTTTATGAAAACTTATCCAATCTCGAACAAATCCAGCTGTTCAGCTTGATGCTCATCTTTATCAGAACTGTCGAGTAGACGACTCAGCGCAGTATCGAAAGCCTCCATGGTCGGGCGCATCTGGGGCAATTTCGCTTCAGGGTTATTGCGGTAGTGCGTAACGACAACACCTGTTTGCCCGTGTGACTGCAACGCGTCACTCTCGAAATCCTTGATACCGTTGCGCTGCATGAATTGCGTGCATGTGCGCCGGATATCACGCGGAGTAAATTTCGGAATGACCTGGCCGTCGATCTTGGCATGGTCAGTCGCAAACCACTCGGCCACCGCATGAGACAGACTGGACGCGTGAATCGGCTTTTGTCCACCCACACTCCAGGGGTATACGGCCCCTGAGGACTGCAAGGCACGAACCTGTTCAAGCACCTGCAAGGCCCTGCTACTTAAGGGAACGAAGTGAGCACGTTTTTTACTGCCACGTCCTTTGCTATCGATGATCTTCAAGTACTTCTTTTGAAAGTTGTAGCTGGTCCAGGGCTCACGAATAAACTGGAGGGGACGCTGCCCTGCAGTAGCAAAAGCAAAGTGAAAGACACGCGCCATAATTGCGCCAACCGAATCGACCTTGGTGATGGTGTACCAAAATTGCTTCGGTCGATATGATGCTCAGCTTTCAGGCCAAAGTTGAAAGCAGCCACGAGAAACGAACGAACCTTGCCCGTCTGACGCCCAGCCCCCCTGTCCCAGATTGGTTTCAGCAGCAGATTCACATGCTCCGGCCTGACATCTTTAGCTTTCATGGCCATGACATCGAGTTTCTGCACCTGGCCGTCGTCGGCCACGGAGACCACTTTTTCACCCTCTAAATCGTTGCGCAGCACGCGCTCAAACTCACCGAGTTGCTGGGCTGAAACACCGTTGCGCCTGCGATCTTCGATGTAGTCCCGAAATAGCTCAGACAGAGTGCCCTTGACCGCTTCGATTTCGGCGAGGCGCTGCTGCTCGTGCAGCTGGCGTTGGCGCTCTGCCTGCTGAGCATCTTTCTCAGCGGCACATCTGGCCAGATAATCTTTGATGTCACCGTGCTCAGCAGCGATCCTTGAGTAACCGGCAGCTAGCTCGCGCAGTTCGGCTAGAGAGAGCCCTGGGCTCTTAGGCGTTTTTTTATAGACCCCGAGTTTGATCAGTTGATCCAGCCCATGGTCCCGAGACCGGTAATACGCCTCAACTGCGCCGGATGCTCGACACTTGAAAAGTAGTGAACCACTGCTTCGGCCTGGTAAGGGATCAGTCGCGCTCTTACCTGGCCTCAAGGCTTTAATGGCGATATCCGTGAGATGCTTTCTCGCCGCTTTCTTGCTTGTGGTCCCCGTCATATGCCGCATCCTTGGTCACCACTTTGGTCACCGTTTCTTCGGGCATGACAGGCCACACCCAGAACCAAGGAGAAACACCTAACCCCTTGAATTTAGGTTAACGCGCTAAATCGGCTTTTTTCGGGAGACGGCGGGAAACAACCAGAAACGTGCTTTTTACTGCCTCATAATCCTTTGGTCCACGGTTCAAGTCCGTGCAGGCCCACCATATGAAACAACGACTTAGGTCAGCCATCGTGCTGGCCTTTTTCTTTTCTGGCTTTGGAAAATATTTTGGGTCACCGTATTGGTCACCACTTCAATAAGCCTGTCATTACCCCCACCAGCAGCCCTTAAAGAGCCGTAACACCTAAGGCCTTCAATTCAGACCCGACGCGATCTAAAAGCTCATCTGCAGAGGCCTGAGGCTCTGCCTTCATGTAGCACAGGGCCACAAGCGTCAGCGGATGCAGCTCCAGCACAGAAGCTAATGCATCAATCTTGTCGATGGTCGGGCTATAGATCCCGCGCTCCAAGGCACTCAGATACGTCCTACCACTAACCCCAGCGAAATCCTCCTGCGTCTTCTCCTGCACCGCGCGCGCTTGCTTTAGAGCGGCACCAAACGACTGCTTCAACTCCATTGATCTACTCCCCCACAAAGAAGTAGACAATCGAGCCAAAATGAATCGTATACTGCTACACCGTATACTGTTCATTTGTGCGCACAGGAACAAAACCTCTAACACTGGAGATCAGTTGTGAATCAAAACCAGGCAATTTCCTATAGAGATCTTTTTAGAGCCATCATCAAGCACCGCAGCAAATTAGTTCTGCCAGTGGAACAGGATGCCTTCATCGAGCACGTTGAGCGGCACTTTGAAAAGGAAGCCGGCTTCAGCATCTCCGACGTAACGATTGAAAAACGCAGCTATGAGGAAAATTTGACCCAGCTGTTGTTTGTCTTATCAGGATCCCTTCCCCCACAACCCCGGGCACCTCAGCAGCGCTTCGAGTTGATCTGCGACAGCTTGATTCAGAAAGCCGCTGATGGTGACAGCAAAGCGACGAAAGCTGATGTGGCAGCACTTATGAGCGCGTTTGAGCTGGCGGAGCTCAAACGCCAGGAATAAGCCCTCGGCGCCCTGGGAGCCCAGAAATCACCATGACGATACCCTATCAGTTGACCACTCTGCTCTACGGGCCAGGTGACGTTGTGCCTGGCAGCGGCATGACTGACGAAGAGGCCCTCGCCCATGCCAGAAAAAACTTCGCACATATGGAGTTCTGCCTTGTACGAGACTGGATCTGGGTTGATCTTGATGTCTCGGAAGAGCAACGGCTTCACCTAGCTCAAACTCAACGCCAGCCTGCATTAATCTATGCGCATAGCGTGGTCTATGACAGCGCCAGGAGGTGGGACGTAGGCGACTTCGTCAGGACTTCACTTCTGAGTCAACTTACAGATGGCTTTCAGTTCATAACGCTGAACTCTGTTTACCTGCTGCTCGGCCCCGGCATACGCAAGCAATCCTCGCCAGAAATCGTGTCGTCCATTATCTGAGCGCAGAGCTGCACTTCGCGCCCCCGCACTCGCCTCTTCAGCGCCTTGGCGCTGGCTGCGCTTGATTTTGATGACAAAAAACTTGCGCGCGTTTTTGCTCACGGCGCACGCTGAATGTAGATGAAGTGGGCGCGCGAGTAGAAACGGGCCTCCCATACTCGCGGCGCGAGTATGGGGGCGGTGGAGCAGTTCAGGCGTAACGGGAACAAATGGAGCGAAGGCGGAATGGTTTCAGTGAAGACTGAGCTGCTTCACCGCCCTTCGCGCAGCGGCTTAGCTTTGTCATCAAAAACAACAAAAAGAGATGACGACCATGCAAACCAATACCCTGCAGAAATACCAAACCCGAGCTCGCAATTTCTATCGAGAGCACTGCAAATCAGAGGCTCCTGATTCAGCGCAAATCTGCGCGGCTTTGCTGGCCCAAGCCAGCCAGTACAGGCCAAACAGCTTCGGCACGCTGAAGAGCGCCCTTGCGCACGATCAAAAGGCTCGCGGTAATCACCATGCAGTCAAAGCCATCAAACAGCTCAACAACCCGGTGACGGCCCAAGGTTCAACACTGGCCAAAAAGCCAAAGCCCAAGCAGATACGCTCTGTTTCGGAAGATGACTACACGACACTGGTGCAACACCTCTCCGCGCATGAGTTCATGCATGAAGCCTTGTCGGTGGTGCTGGCCCACTACCTAGGTGTTCGTCCCTGTGAGATGCGCACGATCACGGTGATAGGCAATAACGTCCATATCATCGGTGGCAAAAAAAGCGCTCCACTGGATAGAGGCGCAGACAGAACCCTAGTAATTGAAGACCCTATCGTACTCAATGCAGTAGCAGAAGCAGCGCGAGTTATGCGCGCCTGCCCTCGCACAAATACGGCCATTCGGGATCGCCTACGCAAAGAGTGCCGAGCACTGTGGCCAAGGCGCACACAGCATCCAACCCTGAAAAGCTTCCGCCACCAGTTGGGCTCGAACCTCAAAGCTTCCGGCGAAAGCGATGAAGCCATCGCATACATGATGGGGCACCAATCCATTGCGTCGATTAGCGTCTATGGAAACCGGCGTTCTGGGCCTGGGCACAAGCTATATATTAGGCCAGCAGAAGGCACTGACTTGTCGAAAGTTCGTCAGCCCAAGCAGCCGCCTGTTTTTGGCCGTGGCCGGGTGGTGGGACGAATCGAGGTGCCATCGCACCTCGCAAGGCGAACAACCGCACTGTTTTTCCAAAACGATCCACGAGGGACTTAGCAGCCTTCGTCTGCCCCTATTTTGGAACACGGATAAGTGACCTGAGCAGTGCGCTACCGCGCACTGCTTTATCGACTTGGGCGTGCGTTAGATCTTTGCCGAGCGAATCAACTGGAAAGTTAATCACCAACAGCCAAGGCTAAGGGCAATGTCCCAAGCGAGACTGACTCAGGCGCTAAGCAGGCGTTCAAGACCATCCCACTGCGACTGCATGGGAGGTCGCTCTCGCGGATCAGCCAAGCCCAGTTCTTCTAGCCGGTAAGACATCTTGCCGAAATTTCAGGCAGCGCAACTCACAACCTGGTTGTCCAGATCATTGGTGCTACCGTAGGCATGGGGCAGCACGTGGTCATACTGCGCCCAGAGGGTTTGGAAACCCGCGTGCTGTGAAGCATTGGTGGAGCCCCAGGTTGAATCGCCCTTAGTTTCGTAGACATCCCCGGCCTAAGCTTTTGGCCGCCTACTGCCGGATGTGACAGGCTCTAAACGACCCATTGCAGCCGCTAGCGAATGACTCAAACCGGTACAGTTCAGCCAGGCACGGCTGGGGCCGCTGGCGGGCTACCGCGAGGTATTCCGCTGCCCGGCGGCCTTCGAACAAGCGTTCAGCGGCGTGCTGGTGACTAACGCGCTGCTCGACGCGCCCCTGCCACAGGCTGACGCGCAAGTGGCGCAGATGCTCCATGAGTACGCCCGCGAACGCCTGGCGGCCCTGTCGGCGCGTACCGAACTGGGGCAGGCGCTACGAGCCTGGATCGCCGCTCAGCTGCACGCGCATCTGCCCACGCGTGCCCAGGCCGCGCGTGGGCTCGGCCTGACCGAGCGCACGCTAGCGCGGCGCCTGCAGGCGCAAGGTCTGAGTTTTTCCGGCCTGCTCGATGAGGCGCGGCGCGAGGCGGCGCTGCAGGCGTTGGCCCACACCCAGCGTCCGCTGGCGGAGATTGGCCAGGCCTTGGGCTATGCCGAGCCCAGCGTGTTCAACCGTGCGGTGCGACGCTGGACCGGCAGCACACCGGGTGCCTGGCGTCTGGCGCAACAGGTGACGGATGACAAAGTGGGTAGCCCAGCAGCGCAAGGCGGCTCATCGGCGATGTAGCGCAAATCTGCGCATCCAAAAATGCTGACCCTTGGAGGGCGACCCGGTTATTTCGTCGCCCCTGGTTCAGCGCCGCTATCGCTGTGCAGCTTAGGGTCTGTTGCCGAAATACCGGCAGAAGATCCACCGTGGTACGCCCTGGAAGAAATAAAGCAGAGCCTGCGCATGGAGGCGCACCAACAGGCGCGCCCCTATGATCCAGTGGCAGCCTCGGTTTAACCGCCAAGTGTCGCGCGCAACAGTCCGTTGCAGAGCGCCGCGCGGGTATCTGTCGGGCTTACTGCAGGGCTTTGCGCAACTCGGCGAGCAGGGCCTGGTCGGCGGTGGATTTAAGCAGCGTGCTGCTGGCGATTTCCTGGCCGTCGGCATTCAGCAGGCTGACCCTGGTGTTGTGAGTGATTTCGCCGTTATCCAGCTGCCGATACTTGATCTGCAAGGCCGCCGCCATGGCGCGGGTCTGGCCCTCGTCGGCCGCCACCGCGAGACGGAAAATATCCCCGTCGATCTTGTGCATGTGCAACAGATGTCCCAGCGAGGCCGGGGTGTCGTGCTGTGGATTGAGGCTGACCATCAGCACCCTGATGCTGCCGGGCACCGGTTGCAGCTCGGCGATGGTGCGTTTCAGGCTCTCGATCAGCACCGGGCAGGCCGAGGCACAATCGCCATAGAACATGGTGACCAGCAAGGGCTTGCCGGCCATTTCCCGCCAGTCGAACTTGACGCCCTGAGCATCCACCAGGGCCACCGACAAGCCGTACAGCGAGTCGGCGGGAATGCTTGCCGAGGCGGTACTCGGCGCCGCGGGTGCGGCCCAGGCAGCAACCCCCGGGACCAGCAGCAAGGCGCTGGACAACAGCACCTGGCGCAAGGCCAGGCTGCAACGTTTGAAACCTTTCATGGTGTAGCTCCTGATGCTTGCTCGGGCTCGCGCACACAGCGAAAACCCAGATAGTTGCCACCCTGGTTGGCCTGCATGGCGGCCAGCAGGGCCAGGCGAATCAATACCGCGTAATTGCTTTTGTCGCCCAACGACAGAGCCGCGCCGCCACAAAACTCCAGCTGCTTCTGCTCATCCTGGGTACGACTGTCAGAGCTGACGAACAGGCCGTTGAAGTCCTCGACCCATTCCCAGGTCAGGCCATGCAAGTCCTGAATGCCGTAGTAGTTGGCCGGCTCCAGGCCAATGGCCTGGGGCGGTTGGTTGGCCGGGCGCGAATACCAGCCAAGAATCCGCGCCAGCCACAGCGGGTCCTGACGGGCGTCGGCTCGCTGCTCATCGGCGGCGGCAGCAAACTCCCACTCGTACCAACGCGGCAGGCGGGCCTGCTCGCTATGGCAATAGGCCTGAGCGGCGTGCCAGCTGATCTGGGTAACCGGCGCGTTGGCCTGCAACGGCGCAAACGCCAGCGGCCCGGCCCACAACGCCAGATAATCCGCCCCGGCCAACACCTGCGGCGGTCCGCCGCGCTGCCATTGCCGCTGCGCCAGCACAAACGCCAGGTACTCGGCATTGCTCACCGGTTGAGTGCGCAGCCAGAACGGCCGGATGCGCGCCGCCGCGCTTTCGCCATCGGCGGGCAACACACTGCGAAACTCGCCGCCCGGCAACAGCTTGTACTCCGCCGCCTGGCCATTGCCGACCAACCCGGCGCAGCAGCACAGCGCTGCAACGGCCTGCCGCCAGGTCATGCTCACTGCTGCTTGATCTGCCGCATGGCTTTGACCTGCTCGGCGTTGAGCACCGGCTTGCCCTTGTTCATCTCGACGTTGATGTAATTGATGACCGCCGCCACATCCTCATCGTTCAGGTCCTGGGCCGGCATCACGCCGTTGTAGTGCTGGCCGTTGACCACCAGTTCGCCACTGCGGCCATGCAACACGATATGGGCCATTTCATAGGGCCGCTCCTGGAAGAAGTCGGAGTTGGCCAGCGGCGGAAACACCCCGGCCACACCGGAACCATCAGGCAAGTGACAAGCCGCACACACCCGCTCGTACACCCCTTTACCCCGAGCCAGCGGCGCATCGGCCACGGCCACAGGGGGGGCTACGGCCTTGACCGGCGCCCCGGCCACTGCCGGCAATGGTGTCTTGATGCCCTTGCTGTAGATCTCCGGCCGCGCCTCACCGCTGACGGCCAGCAGGCCAACGGCGCCCTTGTTGAAGGCACGGGTCAGGGAGTGGTCGACCAGGGTCAGGTTGCCCGGCACCTTGGGTACGAACTCGACAATGGCCGAGCCGCCTGGTGGCACCAGGGTGGTCTGTACATTTTCCTGATAACGGCTGCCGCCATCGCCATACACGCGGTCAAAGATCGCGCCGATCACGTGGAAGCTGGACACCAGATTAGGACCACCCACGCCGAAGAACATGCGCACTTTCTCGCCACTCTTGGCCGTCAGTGAGCTTTTGCCGGTGAGCGCGCCGTCGGCGCCGTTGAACAGCACATAGGTGGGCTTCTCATCGACCGCCTTCTGCATGTCGAAATTCTGCAGGCCCTCGGCGCGGTAGGCGCCGTTGGTATAGAAGTCGCCCTGCATCACGTAGTACTCGCGGTCAACCTTGCTCATGCCCTCCTTGGGCTCGACCAGGATCATGCCGTACATGCCGTTGGCCACGTGCATGCCCACCGGCGCGGTGGCGCAGTGGTACACATACAGCCCCGAGGCCAACGCCTTGAAGGTGAAGGTTGCCTCGTTGCCCGGCGCGATCAGGGTTTGCCCGGCGCCGCCACCCGGCCCGGTCACCGCATGCAAATCGATGTTATGGGGCAACTTGTTGCTGGCCAGGTTCTGCAGGTGCAGCTCCACCGTGTCGCCTTCGCGCACGCGGATCATCTTGCCCGGCACCGTGCCGCCAAAAGTCCAGAACATATAGCGGGTACCGGGGGCGATCTCTTTCTCGACCTCCTCCACCGCCAGGTTGACCACCACCCGCGCCGCATTTTTGCGGGTGATCGGCGCCGGCACCGCCGGCGGTGCCACCAACTCCTGCACGATCACCGGCAAGGCCGCCTCCGCCGCGTAAACCGCGTTTGCCGAGGTAAACGCCCAGGCGCAAGAAGCCGCCACCAATACCTGTTTTGCCCGTGTGTAATTGCGCTCTTTCATCGCCCAGCCCTCATCCATTACGGGTTGCAACACTCATGATTTTTTACGTCTGAGCCGATTAAGCGCCCGCGGCAGAGCATCCGCGCTTGACCAAAATCATTCGGCGTAAAAAAACTTCAGGGTGTTCAGGTTCAGGCCAATGGCACTAACGCAGGGAGCGTTGCAGGCCGTGCTCGCGCTGCGCCGCGCGTCCGTGTTCCAGCGCCTTGCACACGGTGCCGACCAGCAAGCGCCCGGCCGCCTGAACCTCCAGGGCATGAGGGGTGAGGACTATCAGACCGTCGCGGTCCATCTGCTCCAGGCGTGGCCAGGCGCCGGCGAAATGCGTACGCAGATCGACGCCGAAGCGCGCCTCCAGAGCGGAAAAATCCAGCTGAAAATCACACAGCAGGCGCTCGCTTGCCGCGCGCAGCAGCTGCTCTTCGAGGTTGCAGCGCAGGCCGCGGAACAGCGCCAGCTGACCGATGGACAACTGCTGCTGGTAGTGCTGTACGTCGCCGATATTCTGCACATGCAGCTCGCCGATCTGGCTGTTGGCGGCCAAGCCAAGACCGAGATGGTCACAGGCGTGACGGCTGAAGCCCTGGCAGTTGTAGTGCAGCTGGCCGTTCTCCTGGGCGACGGCCAGCTCATCATCGGCCAGGGCGAACTGGCCCAAGCCGATATAGCCATAGCCGGCCGCCAGCAGTTGCTCTACCGCATGGCGGCGCATGATCCACTTGTCCGCCTGGGCGGCAAAGCCGCTGGCTACCAGGCGCTGCAGGACGCGGTAGCGACGCGGCGGATGGGCATAGTCGAAGACCCGCACACGACTGGGTTGCAACTCGATGATGGCCGCCACCTTGCGGGCGAAACTGCTGGTTGTCTGCCAGGCACGACCATAGCCGAGGTCGATGTTCACTGAACGATAACCCAGGGTGCGCGCAGCCTCGATCAGCGAGCGCGTCTGCCGCGGGCTCTGGAAATCCACCTGGCTCTTGCCATTGGCCGGGTTGATGTCCGGCACGCCGATGCTGACGTGATTGAAGCCCTGCTCGCGCAGCAGGCCCATGGTTGCCCAGGAGCCATGGGGCAGATCGATGTCGATGCTGTTGTCGCCGCCGGCATAGGGCTGGAAGTTGAAGCGCCGCTGCAGATGCTCCATCAGCCGATTGAGCTCGACGGCAGTGGGCAGGCCGCCGGCGAGATGCAACTGCTCGACCCGCTGGGTCGCACCGAGGTGGCAACCGAGCATGTCGATCTCACGGGCCAGGTGTTCGAGGTACACACCAAGGTCGCCGGCCACCGGCAGTTGCACAGCGATAGACAGCGGGCGCTGCGCCAGGCGACTGCTGCGCAGCGCACGCAACAGGTCCAGGGCGGAGATGCCGCGTTGAAACTGAGTGTTCTCAGGGTAGCTGCCACCCGCCAGCGCGGCGTGTCCGTAGCGCTTGATCAGCTGACTGTTCCATTCAATGGCTGCACACATGTCGCGATCCTGGCTGGGCTACAAGTTGCAGTGTCAGGGCACGCTGAAAACAACCTATTGATCACAATCAACGCAAACGGCTAGCGGAGCCAGAACGTCGCGCAGAGCAAGCAGATTATTTGACTTGAAGCCCCACAGACGGGCCAGCGACAGCAGGCATAACTACCCGTGCAGGTAGAACATCGCCTTGGCCAGCAACACGATGAGCAGCATCTGCACCAGCACCGCCCAGTGCAGTTGACGGTACAGCGCCGGCGTCATGCGCCCGCTGCGCAGCAACATGGCCACCGCGCCGAAGCTGATAAATACGCCGATGGCCAGGGCGATCTTCAGCGTCAACAAAGTGGCAAAAACGCTGGCAAACGGCGCACTCAAGGCCTGCCGATGCTGCCAAGTCAGGCCCAGCCCAGCGCCATACACCAGCACCACGACGCCATGCAGCACCGTGCGAGTGCGGGCACCGAGGGCGCGCTCCAGGCGAACCAGCTGCTCAGGATCGAGCTGCGGCTTGACCCTAGCGAGGATCGCCACCTCGTAGAACAACGTGCCGATAAAACCGATGGCACCGAGTAAATGCAGCACATGCAACAGGCCGTAACTGCTCACCCCGGCCGCCTCACACCGTGCGCGAGAAGCTGCCCTTCTGCGCGCCTCCGATATAGGCATCGAAGGCCATGGCTACGCTGCGCATCATCAAATGCCCCTGGGGCAACAGCACCAGGGCGTCGTCGTGAATTTCCAGCAAGCGGTCGGCGACGTGCTCGTCGAGTTTGCCCAAGGCCTCGGCAAAGTACTCTTTGAAACGGATGTGGTGGCGCGCCTCGATGCTGGCGAAGTCGATACGGCCGTGGCACATCAGGTCGCTGATCACATCGCGGCGCAGCTGATCATCGGCGTTCAGGCGATAACCACGGTGCACCGGCAACAGGCCCTGATCGAGCCGTGCGTAGTACTGGGACAACTCCTTAACGCTCTGGCTGTAGGTGTCGCCGACCTTGCCGATGGCCGATACGCCGAGACCAATCAGGTCGCACTCGGCGAAGGTCGAGTAGCCCTGGAAGTTGCGCTGCAGGGTGCCATCGGCGCGGGCCAGGGCCAGCTCGTCATCCGGCAAGGCGAAGTGATCCATGCCGATATACACATAACCGGCGGCGGTCAGGCGGCTGATGGTCAGCTCCAGCAATTCCATCTTGCGCTCGGGCGGCGGCATGTCTTCGCGGCGGATCAACCGTTGCGCGCGCACCAGTTCTGGCAAGTGGGCATAGCTGTAGGCGGCGATGCGGTCCGGGCGCAGGGCAATGATCTTGCTCAGGGTCACGTCGAAACTGGCCACGGTTTGCAGCGGCAAGCCGTAGATCAGGTCGACACTCACGGACTTGAATTTGGCTTCGCGGGCGGCGGCCACCAGGGCGTAGATCTGCTCCTCGCTCTGCTGACGATTGACCGCGGCCTGCACCTCCGGGTCAAAGTCCTGCACGCCGAAACTCAGGCGATTGAAACCGAGCTGGCGCAGGTGTTCGATCTGTTCGGTGCTGATGGTGCGCGGGTCGACCTCGATGGAAAACTCGTGCTCGTCGCTGTCATCCAGATTGAATGCCTGATGCAAGCAGTCCATCAGCTCGGCCAGCTGCTCGCGAGTCAGGTAGGTCGGCGTGCCACCACCGAGGTGCAACTGGCTGAGCTTGCGCGTGCGGTCGAACAGCGCCGCCTGCATGGCAATCTCGCGCTTGAGGTAGTTGAGGTACTCGACCGCGCGATGGCTCTTCTGGGTGATGATCTTGTTGCAGGCGCAGTAGTAGCAAAGGCTCTTGCAGAACGGGATATGGATATACAGCGACAGCACCTTGGGCAAGGCGGCCTGGTTGCTGGCCCGTGCGGCCGCCTGGTAATCGTCCAGGGCAAAAGCCTGATGGAACTGCGGCGCGGTCGGATAGGAGGTATAGCGCGGCCCCGGACGGTCATATTTCTCGACCAGCGCGCGATTGAAACTCAGCGATTGACCCACTTCGATCACCTCAAGGCTTAAATAAAACAGCGGCCATAACCGCCTATGAATGGCGGGCTTAACCCGGCTGTGCGCCTTGCGCTTGCAGTGATTTCTTCAGGTAGTGACGTTGATACCCAGGCGGGCAATCCTCCAGCACGCCCATCAGCTCGTAGCCCTGTTTGCGGTAGAAGCCGGGCGCCTGAAAGCTGTAGGTGTAGAGAAACACGCCATGACAACCGCGCCGCCGTGCCTCACCCTCGGCCGCCTGTAATAACTGCGCGCCCAGGCCATGGCCGCGCTGACCGTCGTCCAGCCACAGGTAGTCGACATACAGCCAGCCCATGCCGGAATGGCCGAACATGCCACCCACCACCTGGTCGGCGCCATCGCGGGCGTACAGCTGAAAATCCTCGTAGCCATACTCGCCAACCTGCTCGACGTTGAAGCGCTCCAGGCCCGTGCGCACAACAGCCATGGCCTCGGCGTCTGCGCCTAGCCGAAAACGATAGGGGGTGTCTGTCATGGGAGTTCCTGTGCGGATGAAACGAGCCGAATCAATCTAGGCCGTTACCTGTGTTGAGCTTGCGTCCGTGTCGGCTGACAGCCTCGCAGGTACGCAGCTATAGCCCGCCATGCTAAACGAGGCGAGTAATAGCGCATATTGACACGCCTCAGTGTGGCCGCTGATTGAGCAGGTAGGTGAGCAACTCAGGCTCGTCGGCATCCGCCAACTGCTGCACCGAGCGGAACGGCAACTCACGCAACAGGGTCTGCCAGAACGGCACGGCCAGCGGGTCCTGCGGATAAAAGCTGACCACCCACGGCTGCTGACTGGCGAGAATCACCTGCTCCACCAGGGCCCGGCCAATACCCTGGCGACGGTACTTCTTGAGCAGGAACAAATCGGCAAATTCCAGCGCCTCCACCCCGGCGATTTCACTGCGTTCGATCAACAGAAAGCCGGCGATAAAGCCGTCCAGCAGAATCAGCTGGGCGCTCCACTCCGGGCGCTGCCAGTACAGGGCCAGATAGGGATCGTGCACATAGAAGCGGCCGTCGACCTCGACGTCCTCCTGCTCCCAGTCCGACGACTCGTAGGCATAGAACTGATAGAGGTTGCGGATCAGCGGCAACTGCTCGGCAGTGGTGGCAATCAACTGGAGGGACATCGACAGGCTCGGCGGCAAAAGAAATCAGCGCGCCAGTATAACCAGCCCATCGCCCTGCCAACCAAGCCAACGGCTGACGAAAAAAAGCCGCCTTGCGGCGGCTTAAGACCAAAGGTTCAGGAGTGAGCGAGCACCAGGTGCCCGCCGCAGGATCAGAACGACTTCGACACCGAAATGGTGGCCGCGGCATCGCACAGGCCATCATCGGCGGTCTGCCAGGTGCACTCGTCGTCATTCATGTCGGTGTCGCTGTACATCAGGGTGAAGTCGAGGCCAACCAGGGTTTTGCTCAGGCTGACACTCCAATCTTTATATTTTTCGTCGCCTTCAGCGCCGTCAACCGGGTCCTTGTAGTCGCTCAGGCCGTAGGTCAGCGACAGACCCACTTCCATCGGCAGTTCGTACTCGTAGCCGATGTAGGTGTAGAGCTTGCTCTGCGGGTCGTAGGCGTACTTGCTTCCCAGGGTTACGCCGTAGGCGCTGATGCTGGCCAGGAACTCATCACTGTTCCAGATGCTCGCTTGCGGGTAGGTGTAGGTGGCCCAGGACAGGTCATAGGTGATGTCGTCGGTGATGCTGCCGCCAAAGCCGGCGTAGTAGTCCACTTCCATATCGGCACCGCCCTTGTTGCCGGTGAACAGCTGGTCGTCGACGTTGGAGGCCCAGACGCCGGCATACAGACCAGTTTCGTGGGCAACATCCAGGCTGCCTTGCACTGCGCCGGCACCGCCGGTTTGCGACTGGCCACGCCAGATGTAATCGCTGGCCAGGGTGGCGGTCATGCTGACGTCAAACTCGCCAGCCGGACCGTTGAAGGTTTCGGATGCGGCAATACCGCTGAATGCGAAGGCGGATGCAGCGGAAATAGCCAGGGTCAATTTCTTCAGCATGGTGGTGCTCCATAGAGTGGGATATTTCACGAGGGTGGACCCTCTGTTTTAAGTGCGAATCGCTGTAGTGGTTAAGCTGACGGGTTATAAGCACATCCCTTGCCAACCCTGAATTACCCTTTAAAAACATAAAGTTAGTATCTAATTTCGGCATTTCCGCTCTGCAGTAGCGTAACGCCATGGTGCGCCACGCCCCTGGCCGTGCACGTTCAATGCGCATGCTGCGGCCTGGCCTGTGACTTGCTTAGGCGTGTCAGGTCTTTCTGTTTATCAAGGTGCTTTTATGCGAAAGCTGTTGTTGTCCCTGCTGTGTGTCGCGGCGCTCCCGGCGGGGGCTGAGGAGTGGATCGTGGAGGCTGGCGAAGAACGAGTGGTGAGCCAGCCCAGCGTGCACCTGCAACGTCTGGTGCTCAAAGATGGAGCAGTGCTGCGTGTGGCTGCCGGTTTAGCGCGCGTCGAACTACACGCTGAACAGGCCTGGATTGGCCGTAGGGTGCAATTGCTCGGCGCCGGTCAGGACGGTCAGGCGGGTGCCAACGGTCAGGCGGGCATGGATGGCCAGGGTTGTCTGCCAGGCGCCGACGGCCAGGACGGCGGCAATGGCGTAGCCGGCCAGGCAGGCGTCAACCTCGACCTGCGCCTGGGTCTGCAAAGCTTCGACTCACTGTTGATTGATGTGCGCGGCGGCCAGGGCGGCGCAGGCGGTAATGGCGGCCTGGGTGGTGCCGGTGGCGCCTCGCAAACCTGTGCAGGAGGCCTCGGCGGTAGGGGTGGAGCCGCAGGTGCAGGCGGAGCCGGCGGGCGTGGTGGCGATGTGCACGTACGCTACTGGCGCGCAGGCAAGGATGGGCTACTGGCCGTGAGCAATTACGGCCCGGGTTTGCAGGTGCTTACCACAGGTGGCCACAGCGCCCAGGCTGGCATGCCGGGCGCGGGTGGCGCCGGCGGGCTGGGTCAACTGGTCAAGCGTCCGACCGGCATCAAGATTTTCCGTAACCCTGGCAACGCGGGGGCTGGCGGCAGTTTCGCGACACCCTCCGCACATGGCGAAGCCGGACGCTTCCTGATTGAGGCGCAAGCAGAGCCCCGCGACTGACGGCACAGGCAGCGGGCCGCTCGGCGTTTGAATAGGCGGGCAATTCCGGTAGGCTTTGCAGCCTCATTCAAAGGAGTAACTCCCATGGCCCGCGCCACTGCCCGTCACATCCTGGTTGCCAGCGAAGCTAAGTGCAACGAACTGAAAGCCGCCATCGAAGGCGGTGCCGACTTCGCCCAAGTCGCCAAAGACAACTCCACCTGCCCGTCCAGCCGCAGCGGTGGTGACCTGGGCTCGTTCGGCCCTGGCCAGATGGTTAAAGAATTCGACACCGTGGTGTTCAGCGCACCGATCAATGAAGTGCAGGGCCCGGTAAAAACCCAGTTCGGTTATCACCTGCTGGAAGTGACCAGCCGCCAGGACTGATCGGCACGGCCCACGCCAGTCGTGGGCCAGCCGCTGAGCAAACGCCAGGCACAAAAAAGCCGCAGCGGGTTCATCCAGACTGCGGCTTTTTTTCGCTCCTGATTTAAGCGCTGCGCACTTGTTGCTCAGCGAGGAAGTCTTCTTCCAACAGGGTGTCCTGATCTTCGATAGCGTCTAAATCACCTTCCAGCAGCGGCGCTTGTGCGCGCTTGTTGCGCAACTTGCCAAACTGGTGACTGAGGGCGTGATTGAGTTTTTCGATTGCGCCATCCACGGCGAAATCCAAGGATTCGGCTTTATGGGTCACGGACACGGGCTGCTGCCCTTTGGGCCGTGCTTCGATCTGGCAGCGCTTGTCATCAGCGCCGGCTTTGCCGCCATTATCATCGTGCAGGTGAACAATCACCCGAGTCAGTTCTTCGTCAAAACGATCCAGCTTGCTGCTGACGCTGGCACTCACCCATTCAACCAGGCGGGCGCTACCTTCGATATGGTTATCGCTGTGAACTTGGATTTGCATACGCTTTCCTTCTTCAACTGTTCGCGAATAGCGTCGCGTGTACTGCGACAATTTCAGCCTACGCCATCCGCTCAGCTGCTGGGAAATGAATTTGGCCTTTTGTTGCAATCGGCAACACTCTTCACTGACCTGAGTCAGCCGTTCATCTCCGCGCCTGGCTCGCCGCACCGACGACCCTAACACTGCGCTACGCTGGCTTGCTGAGTAATCGGCCATCAGCCGTGATGGCAAGCACATAACGTAACCACGGCAAACCTTCGATGACCCGGCAAAAACGGGTAGACTCGCCGGCCCCGCGCGGCGCTCTAGGCGTGCGGACAGGATGTCGTCACTCAGGAGTTGTGCCTTGCACCAGTTCATTACCCTCGTTGCCTGCCTGCTGCTCGCCGCTTGCGCCAGCAATCAACAAGCCCTGTACGAGCAAAATGTCCAAGCGGGCAAAAGTCCAATCGCCACCACCACCCTGGAAGCCATTCACAACACCGAGGCCATTCCCTTGCCGGTCAACACTGGTCTGCTGACCAGTGACTGGCCGATCAGCGCCAATGAGCCACGGATGAATTTCGGCCGATCGATTTCCAACTACCGGGTGTTTTCCCTGCAGTTGAAAAAAGGCGCGCCTTACTCCCTGAGCGTCAAATCGGTGTGCAACGAGCCGTGCCTGGGCTTCAACAAGTTCGCCCTCAAACCCCGCGCCATGCTGCTGGACAGCAACGGCGCAGTGATCGCGAAGAAGCCTTCGCAAGCCGCCGCCGTACTCGGTCAAATCACCCTCAAGTGGGTCGGCGTGGCGCCGGAAGACGGCACCTACTACCTGCTGGTAGCCGCGGATAACGATGATGTTG
>NKIE01000641.1 GCA_002256055.1 Pseudomonas sp. PGPPP3
GCTGCCGATCTGGGTGCTTTCCTGAGCCAGGTTCTGGATAACCTCCACCGACTGCGCGATGGTCTCAGACAGTTGGTCAATCTGTTTAAGGCTGCTGTCGATATTGCGCTGCCCTTGAGTGGCTTGCTCCTCGGCTTGGCTCATTTCGTTGGAGGCGTGCTCGGCATTCTTGGCCACATCCTGTACGGCATAGCTGACTTCATTGATGGCGGTGGCCACCAGCTCCATCTGCTCGGCTTGCTGGCGGCTGTACTGGCTGGCCTCGCTGGAAATTTGCCCGAGGGAGCTGGCGGCCTGATCCAGTTCGCCGGCGGCACCAAGCGACTCAGTGATCACCTGGCGCAATCGCTGGGTAAACGTATTGAAGTGGCGAGCGATAGCGCTCAACTCATCACTGCCGATGGTCGATAGGTTGCGGGTCAAGTCGGCATCGCCACTGGCTATGCTGGCCATGGCGTTGACAGTTTCCGCCAATGGTCGGGCGATGCTGCGCACGATCAAGCTGGCAAGGATGATCATCACAATGACAATCACCAAGGTGCTGACCAGGGTACGAATGGCCTGACTGCGAAATTCGCTCTGCATGTCGTCGATGTAGATGCCAGAGCCGATAATCCAGCCCCACGGCTCGAACAGGGCAATGTAAGACACCTTGTCGACGGGCTCCGAGGCCCCTGGTTTCGGCCAGCTGTAGCCCAGGCTGCCAGCCCCCTGGGTTTTCGCGATGCGCACCATTTCGTTGAACAGCGGCAGGCCGTTGGGGTCTTTCATGCCGCCAAGCTCTTTTCCTTCCAGTTCCGGCTTGGCGGCGTGCATGACCATTTTCGGCCCGAGATCGTTGATCCAGAAGTAATCATTCTGGTTGTAGCGCAGGTCGCGGATCAGGGCGATGGCCTGCTGTTGCGCCTGCTCCTGGCTCAATTTGCCGCTGAGCTGCAACCCATGCAGGTGTTTGAGGATGCCCTCTACGCTCTCGACCACATGCTGGGTCTTCAATACTTTGCCGGCATACAGGTCGTCATAACTCTGGCGCAGCAGCAGCACGCTCATGGCCAGCAGCATGGCGACGGCAACCAGAACAATCAGCCATAGGCGGCGACTGATTGGCAGGCGGCGAAAGGTCGGCATGGCGATGACTCCTAATAATGAGGGTACCTCGTAAGTGCAGCTAAGCACCGGCACAGAGCCTTGGCAATTAGCCATTGGCCGAGGGCGGTCATGACGCCTGGCCAGGTGCAGGTAAAAACGCCGGCCAGAGAACGTACTGAGTTGGTAAACTGCGCGGCTTATAACGGCTGGTTGGGTTGACCTGACCGCCAGCCCTGATGAAAACAGTTTGGTCTTGGCGCTGAGTGAGATGGATATGGATTATTGGATTGCAGTACAGGCTCTGATTTTGGGCATTGTCGAGGGGCTGACCGAGTTCTTGCCGATCTCCAGCACGGGCCACCAAATCATCGTCGCCGACCTGCTGGGCTTTGGCGGCGACCGTGCCATGGCGTTCAAAATCATCATCCAGTTGGGGGCGATTCTGGCGGAGGTTTGGGAGTACCGGCG
>NKIE01000642.1 GCA_002256055.1 Pseudomonas sp. PGPPP3
GCGGCCAGGCTCGCTATTCGACAATCAACGGTGCGCTGGGCTCGGTGCGTTCGGCCAGTGCCATTGTGCACTCTGCGGCTCTTGCTGGTAATCAGACGGGCCCAACGGGCTCTGTGACCCTAGAGGGAACTTCAATTGACCTTGTATATGGTTATATTGAAGGCGACGCGGCAACTTTACGTAGCGCTGCACAACTGAGCACTGACTTCACCGTAGCGGGCACTGCTACTGTGACCGTCACGCTGGGTGGCTGCAGCTTTACTTATGTCGCGCCAACCACCGCAACAGGTGCAACCAGTGCCCCTGTCATCAGCGCCATTACTGGTAATACAGGCACTAGCTGTGGCTCGTAATTAATGCATTTTCGCGGCTTCACCTTGATCGAGTTGCTGGTGGTCATTGTGATCATCGGTATCCTCGCCGCTGTAGTGGGGCCGCGCTTCTTTGACAGACAGGTATTCGATGACCGGCTGTTTTTCGAGGAAAGCCTGAGTGCGGTGCGTTACGCGCAGAAGCTGGCCGTGGCCAGCGGCTGCTCGATCAACACTCAGGTCAGTAATTCCGGTTACGCGCTGTCGTATGCTGCTGGCTGTGGCGGGATTGCCGCCAACAGCGCGGTGGCGAATCCTTCCGGGGGCGCTTACGCCGCCGGTAACTCACACAATGTCAGCGTTTCTCCAGCGTTGAATGTGACCTTCGACTCCCTGGGCGCTGCTTCAGGTGCCGCGAATTCGGCCAGCTTTGCCAGTGGGACTTTTACCCTCACGGTTAATCTGGCGACTGGTTTTATCGAGACCACGCCATGAGCTGGCGCGCTCACCCTCGGGCTCAGCACGGCATGACGTTGGTCGAGCTGGTCATGACTATCGTCATTCTTGGCATTGCCGCTGCTGCGTTGTTCTCGGCCATGGCCGCGATCAATGGCCGCTCTGCCGACCCCATGCAGCGCCAACAGAGTTTGGCGATTGCCGAAGCGTATATGGAAGAAATCACGCTCCAGGCGTTCCCGGCCGGTACCACCTGCGCCGCCAGTAACAGTGGTGCGGGGCGCAGCAGCTTTGACGACGTCTGTGATTACAACGGGTTGACGTACGCGGGCGCCCAGCCTTTCGCTCCACGCAGTGCCCTTTCGATCACACCGTTGGCGGGCTTGGAGGCCTATCAGGTCAAGGTGAATGTGCGCTCGCAGGCCTTGAACGGTGTGGCGGCAATGCGCATCACTGTCAGTGTCACCGACCTCACCGGTCAGGTGCTGGCCCTCGATGGTTATAGGGCTAACTACTAATGAAGTTTCCAGCGTCGACCTTACTCCGGATGCCATTCAGGTTGGCACATGCGCCGGGTTGTATCCGGGCCGCCGAGTGTGGCTCTGTTACCAAAGCGTGTGCTCGCCAACGGGGCTTTACCTTGGTCGAACTGGTGATGGTTATCGCCATCGCGGGCCTGGTCGCGGTGTTGATCAGCACGGTGATGTCGAACCCGCTGCAAAGCTTGGTCGCCCAGAGCCGCCGCGCCGAATTGGTGGATAACGCCAGCATGGAGCTTAATCGCAAGGC
>NKIE01000643.1 GCA_002256055.1 Pseudomonas sp. PGPPP3
TGGCGCTGACGGCGTGAAAGTCGGTATCGGCCCAGGCTCGATCTGCACCACCCGTATCGTTGCGGGTGTCGGTGTGCCACAAATCTCTGCAGTGGCCAACGTCGCTGCCGCATTGGCTGGCACCGGTGTGCCGCTGATCGCCGATGGCGGTATCCGCTTCTCTGGTGACCTGTCCAAAGCCATCGTGGCGGGCGCGTCGGCCGTGATGATCGGCTCGATGTTGGCCGGTACCGAAGAAGCTCCAGGCGAAGTCGAGCTGTTCCAGGGCCGTTCCTACAAGGCTTACCGTGGCATGGGTTCGCTCGGTGCTATGGCGCAGTCGCAAGGCTCCTCTGATCGTTACTTCCAGGACTCCTCTGCCGGTGCCGAGAAGCTGGTGCCGGAAGGTATCGAAGGCCGTGTTCCGTACAAGGGCGCGATGAGCGCCATCGTTCATCAGATGATGGGCGGCTTGCGGGCTTCCATGGGCTACACCGGTTGCGCGACCATCGAAGAGATGCGCAGCAAGCCGCAGTTCGTGCGTATCACCGGCGCCGGCATGGCCGAGTCCCATGTACACGATGTGCAGATCACCAAGGAAGCGCCGAACTATCGCGTCGGCTAAATCGTTGATGTGCCGCTGCTGCACTTGCGAAGTGGCACATCAACTTTTAAACAGTAAATAAGCACGGGGCTGATCTGACAGCCCCTTGTCATTTGTGAATTCCGCTACGAGAGATGGCCATGGCCCACCCCGATATTCATGCCCACCGCATCCTGATCCTCGACTTCGGTTCCCAGTACAGCCAACTGATCGCTCGCCGTGTGCGCGAGATCGGTGTGTACTGCGAGCTGCATCCCTTCGACATGGATGACGCAGCGATTCGTGCGTTCGCCCCGCGCGGCATCATCCTCGCCGGTGGCCCGGAGTCGGTGCATGAAGCCGACAGCCCGCGCGCGCCGCAGGCGGTGTTCGACCTCGGTGTGCCGGTCTTCGGTATCTGCTACGGCATGCAGACGATGTCCGAGCAGCTGGGTGGCAAGGTGGAAGGTTCCGACCTGCGCGAATTCGGCTATGCTCGCGTCGATGTGGTCGGCAAGGCTCGCCTGCTGGATGGCATCCAAGACCACGTGGACACCGACGGTGTACTGGGTCTGGACGTGTGGATGAGCCACGGCGACAAGGTTACCCGCCTGCCGGAAGGCTTCCATATTCTTGCCAGCACCCCGAGCTGCCCGATCGCCGCCATGGCCGACGACAGTCGCGGCTATTACGGCGTGCAGTTCCACCCGGAAGTGACCCACACCCTGCAGGGCGGGCGCATCCTGTCGCGCTTCGTGCTGGATATCTGTGGTTGTGCCGCACTGTGGACGCCGTCCAATATCGTTGAAGACGCGATTGCCAGCGTGCGCGCCCAAGTTGGTAGCGCCAACGTGCTGCTCGGTTTGTCCGGCGGTGTCGACTCTTCGGTGGTGGCCGCCTTGCTGCACCGCGCGATCGGCGATCAGCTGACCTGCGTATTCGTCGATAACGGCCTGCTGCGCCTGCACGAAGGCGAGCAGGT
>NKIE01000644.1 GCA_002256055.1 Pseudomonas sp. PGPPP3
CCTTGCAGCAGGCACTGCGGCCCTTGCCCGAGCGGGTGGAGTTGACGGATGTGCCGGCCTTCCCTGAGCGCGCTTATCAAGGTGCGCCGACGGCTCTGGCCAGCCTGCTGGTGCAGCAGGGCGTGGACACTTCGCCAGGGTTGCAGGCCAAGGCGCTGCAATTGCCCGAGGCCGAGGACCGCCTGCAGCAAAATATGCTCACTCAGGTGAACAGTCATGGTTTGTTGGTGTATCCGCTGCAGCCGACCTTGCAGGCGCTGTTGGAGCAGGTGGCGGTGGGCTTGCCGGTGTTGCTGCGTTTCAATGAAGGCCTGGCCTGGGTCGCTATGCCGCGTTATGCGGTGTTGGTGGGCTATGACCGGGAAGAGCAGACCCTGTTGCTGCGCGCGGGTAACAGCCGACGCTGGGAGACCAGCTTCAGCAGTTTCGTGTCCGCCTGGCAGTCTTCTGGCGCCTGGGCGGTATTGGTGCTGGCCCCTGTGCAGTTGCCGGCCAAGGTCGATGCTCGGCGCTGGCAGTTGGCGGCGGATGAAGTGGCGCGGGCTGGGCATAAAGAAGCTGCGGCTAATGCCCGGCGCGCGTTGCAGCGCAGCGCCATACAGCGATAAAGGCGCTACTTGCTTTGCTGCATTTCTGACCCGCAACAAAAAATGCCCTCGATCTTTCGATAGAGGGCATTTTTTATGTCGTACAGACTGTCCGATGGACAGTCTGTATTACCGTCGCAAACTTACTTGCGGTCTTTCAGCGCAGTCATATCGCGCTGCGGGTAGCCGGTGTACAGCTGGCGTGGACGGCCAATTTTGTACGGGCTGGAGAGCATTTCTTTCCAGTGCGAGATCCAGCCAACTGTACGGGACATGGCGAAAATCACAGTGAACATGCTGGTTGGTATGCCGATCGCCTTCAGGATGATGCCCGAGTAGAAGTCGACGTTCGGGTACAGGTTGCGCTCTTTGAAGTACGGGTCGGTCAGGGCAATCTCTTCCAGGCGCATGGCCAGGGCCAGTTGCGGATCGTTGGTGATACCTAGCTCTTTCAGTACTTCGTCGCAGGTCTGCTTCATTACGGTGGCGCGCGGGTCGCGGTTTTTGTAAACGCGGTGACCGAAGCCCATCAGCTTGAACGGATCGTTCTTGTCTTTAGCCTTGGCAATGAACTTGTCGATGTTATCGACGCTGCCGATCTCGTCCAGCATGCTCAGTACGGCTTCGTTGGCGCCGCCATGAGCAGGGCCCCACAGCGCGGCGATGCCGGCAGCGATACAGGCGAACGGGTTGGCACCTGAAGAGCCAGCCAAGCGAACGGTGGAGGTAGAGGCGTTCTGTTCATGATCAGCATGCAGGACGAAGATACGGTCCATTGCTTTGGCCAACACTGGGCTGATCGGTTTGATCTCGCACGGCGTGTTGAACATCATGTGCAGGAAGTTTTCCGCGTAGTTCAGGTCGTTACGCGGGTACATCATGGGCTGGCCCATGGAGTACTTGTAAGCCAGAGCGGCGATGGTCGGCATCTTGGCGATCAGGCGCATGGCCG
>NKIE01000645.1 GCA_002256055.1 Pseudomonas sp. PGPPP3
ACCATCTACGCTGGCTGGATGCCATGGGAATACGCCCAGGCTGAAGGCATCGTCGACAAATGGGCGAAGAAATACGCCATCAACATCGAAGTCACCCAACTCAACGACTACGTCGAGTCGATCAACCAGTACACCGCTGGCCAGTTCGACGGCTGCACCATGACCAACATGGACGCCCTGACCATCCCCGCCGCCGGCGGCGTCGACAGCACCGCGCTGATCATCGGTGACTTCTCCAACGGCAACGACGGCATCGTGCTCAAGGGCGAGAAGAAAACCCTCGCCGACCTCAAGGGCCAGAACGTCAACCTCGTAGAACTGTCGGTATCCCACTACCTGCTGGCCCGCGGCCTGGACCGCGCGCACCTGAGTGAGAAAGATCTCAAAGTGGTGAACACCTCCGACGCCGATCTGGTCGCTGCCTTCGCCACCGACGATGTCACCGCCGTCACCACCTGGAACCCGCTGCTGGCCGAGATCGAAGCCACCCCAGGCGTGACCAAGGTGTTCGACTCCAGCCAAATCCCCGGCGAAATCATCGACCTGATGGTGGTCAACACCGAAACCCTGCAGGACAACCCGGCCCTGGGCAAAGCCCTGACCGGCGCCTGGTACGAAATCATGGCCACCATGAGCGCCACCACCCCGGCCGGCATCGCCGCCCGCGAGCACATGGCCAAGGCCTCCGGCACCGACCTAGCCGGCTACGAGTCGCAACTGGCTGTGACCAAGATGTTCTACTCCGCCAAAGATGCCGTGGCCTTCGCCAACAGCCCGAAACTGCCAGCAACCATGAGCAAAGTGGCCGAGTTCTCCTTCAGCCACGGCCTGCTCGGTGAAGGCGCGAAAAGCAGCGATGCCATCGGCATGAGCTTCGCCAAAGGCATCACCACCGGCGACAAGGCCAACCTCAAACTGCGCTTCGACCCGAGCTACATGCAGATGGCGGCCGACGGCGCGCTGTAAGGCTTTCCCTCCCCTCGCCCATTTATGAGCGAGGGGCCGGGGGAGAGGAAACCTGCTTTCAGAGATGCCTCTATGCGCCTAATCAACCGACACCCGGACCGCGGCGGTCGTTTGCTGCTGATCCTGTTGCCGTTCGCCCTGCTGCTGTTCGCCTATTTCATCGGCTCAGCGGCGCGGCTGACGGACAATCCCAATGACAAGTTGCTGCCCAGCGCCAGCCAGATGGTCGCCGCCATCGACCGCTTAGCCTTCACCGAAGACAAACGCAGCGGCAACTACCTGTTCTGGCAGGACAGTGCCGCCAGCCTCACGCGCCTCGGTCTGGGCATCGGCATCGCCGCTCTGGCCGGCCTGTGCTTGGGCATTGCTGCGGGCATCCTGCCACTGCTGGGCGCCCCGCTGTCGCCGTTGCTGACGGTGCTGTCGATGGTGCCGCCGCTGGCGATCCTGCCCATTCTGTTTATCACCTTCGGCCTCGGCGAATTATCCAAGGTCATGCTGATCGTTATCGGCATCACCCCGGTGCTGGCGCGCGATCTAGAACAACGGGCCCGCGAGATCC
>NKIE01000646.1:0-1182 GCA_002256055.1 Pseudomonas sp. PGPPP3
CAGCCCTGCTGCACAAAGCCATCGGCGACCAACTGACCTGCGTCTTCGTCGACAACGGCCTGCTGCGCCGGCACGTAGGCGTGCAGGTGATGGCCATGTTCGCCGAGAACATGGGCGTCAAGGTGATCCGCGCCAACGCCGAGGAGCAGTTCCTCAACAACTTGGCCGGCGAAGCCGACCCAGAGAAGAAGCGCAAGATTATCGGCCGTACCTTTATCGACGTGTTCGATGCCGAGTCGTCCAAGCTCGACAACATCAAGTTCCTCGCCCAGGGCACCATCTACCCGGACGTGATCGAGTCGGCTGGCGCCAAAACCGGCAAGGCTCACGTGATCAAGTCGCACCATAACGTTGGTGGCCTGCCGGATGAGATGAACCTCAAGCTGGTCGAGCCGCTGCTCGACAACCGCGAGGCCTTGGACAGCCTCCCCGCCGACCAGCGCCGCGCGCTCCTGAACCTCGCCGCCGAACGCACCCGCCGCGCTCTCACAAGCGCCGATGAGGCCGAGTTCCGCATCGTTGTTGGCGACACCCAGGTGACAGCCACCGTTACCACCGAGGCGTTCGAGGAGGCGGCCGCGGGCCTCGTAAAGCGGCTGCGCGATCCGGTGATCCGCGCGCTCCGAGACTGCCATATCGACGTAAAGACCCTCTCCGACATCGTGCTGGTCGGCGGCGCCACGCGCATGCCGGTGGTGAGGAAGGCGCTCACTCGGATGTTCGGGCGCTTCCCGAATGCGACCGTCCACCCCGACCACGCCGTGGCGCTGGGTGCGGCGATTCAGGCCGGGTTGCTATCGGGCGGCGAGGGGCTTGAGGAGATCCGCATCACCGACGTTGCGCCCTTCACGCTCGGCGTCGGCACCGCGACCCGCGATGCGCATGGGCGCTTCCACGAGGATATCTTCGCCCCGATCATCGAGCGCAACACCCCCGTTCCTGTCAGCCGGATGGAGCAGTTCTGCACGCTTGCCGACAATCAGAAGCAGGTCACTTTCGCCATCTATCAGGGCGAGGCCCGCGACGTGAAGAAGAACGTCAAGCTCGGTGAGCTGACCGTGCCGGTGCCTCCCCGCCCGGCGGGTGAGGTCGCGGTCGACGTACGCTTCACCTACGACACCAGCGGGCTGCTCGACGTCGACGTTTCAGTTCCCGCGAATGGGACAACCCGCACCCTTGTGA
>NKIE01000646.1:1200-1522 GCA_002256055.1 Pseudomonas sp. PGPPP3
AGCGCAGCCAGAAGGACGTTGCCGAGAGCCGCAAGCGCCTCGAAAAATTCAAGGTCCACCCGCGCGACGAGGCCGAAAATGTCGCCATGATGGCGCGGGCCGAGCGCGCTTACGAAGGCTTCACCGGGTCTGCGCGCGAGGTAATCGGGCAGGCGCTGACCGAGTTTAAGGGCGCGCTCGAAAAGCAGGACCCGCGGATCATCGCCGATGCACGCGAGGGGCTGGGGCGGCTGATCGACGAGATCGACGCCTACTCGCCGCTATGAGCCGCCGCCGCTTTCCCTGGGACCGCCTCGGGATCGACGCAACCAGCGATACTGGC
>NKIE01000647.1 GCA_002256055.1 Pseudomonas sp. PGPPP3
CGGAGCTTGGCCGGGGCTGTCAGAGTCAGGCGAGCCGGCATCTCACTGTCCTAGCTGGCGCGGTTGCCAGTCCTTGATCACTAGGGTGATGTCGAGGTTGGCGCCGTGCAGCTTCATGCGTTCGGGCAGCCAGTAGCCGTTCTGCTCCACGTAACTGAGGTATTCCACCTGCCAGTCGTCCTGCTCCAGCTTGGCCAGGCGGCTTTCGCTGTCCAGGGTCAGGCGGCTCTTGCTGTCTTCTGCGGGTAGGCCGCGAATCCACCAGAACAGGTGCGCCACTGGCAGGCTCCAGCCCAGCTGTTGTTGTAACAGGGCTTCGGCGGACTCGGCTTGAAGCTGCCCTTGATTGGCCGTGTCGAGACTGACGGCGCCAGGGCGGCCGGTCAGGCGTGCGGCGCCTCGGCCCATGGGGCCGGCCAGGCGGATGTCGAAATAGTCCTGGCGCTGCAGCCAGAACAGGGTGGCGCTGCCTGACTCGCGCGGTGAGCGAATGCCCACCTTGCCACTGATTTGCCAGCCATTGAGCTGGCCGGCCTGGGCTTTGTGGGCTTGCCATTGGGCTGGGTTGCCCTGGCCGCTGAGGGTTTCGTGGGACGTCAGGCCGGCGCAGCCGCTGAGCAGCGCCAGGCAGCCAATGGCAATCAGGTGGCGTAGGTGCATGTTAAAGAGTCTCGGCGCCGGTCAGGCGTAACAGGGTGCTGCGCAGGATCGGGCTGTCAGGGTCGTTGGCCAGGGCCGCGGCCCAGACCTTGCGCGCTTCACGTTGCTTGCCGTTGGCCCACAGTACTTCGCCCAGGTGGGCGGCCACCTCGGCGTCGGGGAAGCTTTCCAGGGCCTGGCGCAGCAAGCGTTCGGCAACATCCAGCTGGCCTTGGCGGAAATTTACCCAGCCGAGGCTGTCGAGCACGGCGGGGTCTTCGGGATTGAGCTTGTGGGCCTGCTCGATCAGTGCGCGTGCTTCGCTGTAGCGTGTGGTGCGGTCTGCCAGGGTGTAACCGAGGGCGTTGAGTGCCATGGCGTTTTCTGGCTCGCGGGCGAGAATGCTGCGCAGATCCGCTTCCAGTTGGGCCAGGTCGTTGCGTTTTTCCGCCAGCATGGCACGGGTGTAGAGCAGGTTGAGGTCATCTGGATACTGCAGCAGCGCTTGCTCGGCGATGGCCCAGGCGCGGTCGATGTGCTGATGCTTGGCCAGTGCCTCGGTTTCGATCAGGTACAGCTGGATGGCGTAGTCAGGCTGCTCGTCGCGGGCTTTGCTCAGGCGATTGCTGGCTTGCTCGACGCGTTTGGCGCTGAGCAGGAGTTCGGTCTGGCGCATCTGGGCTGGGAGATAGTCGGTGCCGGGGCCGACCTGAGCGTACTCATTCAGGGCGTTGTCGGGTTCGTTGCGCTCTTCATAGGCGCGCCCAAGGTTGAAGTGGGCGGCGTCCACGTGGGCATTGCGGCCGATCAGCTCTTCGAAATAGGCCGCCGCGGCAAGCCAGTCCTGGTTTTCCATGCAGACCAGGGCGAGGGCCAGGCGCA
>NKIE01000648.1 GCA_002256055.1 Pseudomonas sp. PGPPP3
ATCTCCCTCGGCTACTTCAAGCAGCGCACCATCGCTGGCGAAATCGGCTCGTCGACCATGCCGCACAAGGTCAACCCGATCGACTTCGAAAACTCCGAAGGCAACCTGGGCATCGCCAACGCCCTGCTGCAGCACCTGGCGAGCAAATTGCCAATCTCGCGTTGGCAGCGTGACCTGACGGACTCCACCGTGCTGCGCAACCTGGGCGTGGGTTTTGCCCACAGCATCATGGCGTACGAGGCAACCCTGAAAGGCATCAGCAAGCTGGAGCTGAACGAGACGCGCATTGCCGCCGATCTGGATGCTTGCTGGGAAGTGCTCGCCGAGCCGATCCAGACCGTCATGCGCCGCTATGCCATCGAGAACCCCTACGAGAAGCTCAAAGAGCTGACTCGCGGCAAAGGCATCAGCCCGGAAGCCCTACTGACTTTCATTGACGGCTTGGACATGCCCGCCGCCGCCAAGGCAGAACTGAAGCTACTGACGCCGGCTAACTACATCGGCAACGCCATCAAGCAAGCCAAGCGCATCTAAAGCGCCTGGACGTTTTGCACGCCCGGCAGTGCCGGGCGTTTTTTATTATGGCCATGACCTGGCAAGGACTTAGCGATGAATCCTGACACTCCCATGCAACTACTGGGCGGCCTCACGGCACGCGAGTTCCTGCGCGACTACTGGCAAAAGAAACCCCTGCTGATCCGCCAAGCCATCAGCGACTTCGAGAACCCAGTCTCCCCGGACGAACTGGCCGGTTTGTCGCTGGAAGACGAAATCGAAGCACGCCTGGTCATCGAACATGGCCAGCAACCTTGGGAACTGCGCCGCGGCCCCTTCACTGAAGATGACTTCAAGGCCCTGCCGGAACGCGACTGGACCCTGCTGGTTCAGGCGGTTGACCAGTTTGTGCCGGAAGTCTCGGAGTTGCTGGAACACTTCCGCTTCCTGCCGAGCTGGCGCATCGACGACGTGATGATCAGCTACGCCGCTCCCGGTGGCGGCGTCGGTCCCCACTACGACAACTACGATGTGTTCCTGCTACAAGCCCACGGCCAACGCCGCTGGAAAATCGGCCAGATGTGCGATGCCGACAGTCCGATTCTGGAACACGCCGCCCTGCGCATCCTCGCCGACTTCGCCGAGACCGATGAGTGGGTACTGGAACCCGGCGACATGCTCTACCTGCCACCCCGCCTCGCCCACTTTGGTATCGCCGAGAATGACTGCATGACTTACTCCGTGGGTTTCCGCGCCCCCAGCGCAGCCGAAGTACTGACCCACTTCACCGACTTTCTTGGCCAATTCCTGACCGACGAAGAGCGCTACAGCGATGCCGGCAGCGCTCCTTGCACTGATCCACACCAGATCCAACGCAACGCCCTGGATCGCCTCAAAGCCCTGCTCAATGAGCACATGAACGACGAGCGCCTGCTGCTGACCTGGTTCGGCCAATTCATGACCGAGCCGCGTTACCCCGAACTGGTTGCTGGCCCGGAACTGGAAGAGGACGACCTGCTCGCCAG
>NKIE01000649.1 GCA_002256055.1 Pseudomonas sp. PGPPP3
GAGCAACTGCGCTGTTTTGTCAGCCATGTGTGGCCTCCTAATTATGCTTGGAATCAGCAACTGCCCCCCACGCAGGGCTCGACCACTATAGAGCGATAAATTCTAAAGTCAATTTGCCGGAACCCAGTCGGCAGCGGGGTTTGAGCCTTGTTTTTGCAGGTAATAATTCGCTATTTACGCTGTTTCAATAAAGAGCGCAATGCGCTCTTTGGGTAGGGTCTGTGCGTTGTCATTAGTACCCTAACTGTCTATACTCGACCCCCGACCGCCAGGGGCTTTAGGGCCTGTATTCTGGATGTCGTCACTCCCTGGGTGGTGGGTAACTGACCTGTGCACTTCCCGACAACTTTGCCCTGATTGTTAGGGGCTCTCAGTGTGAAAATAAGCCGTGAAAAGCCAAAGACCTGTAAACCTAGACCTTAGGACGATCAAGCTCCCAATCACTGCTTACACGTCCATTCTTCACCGTATCTCCGGTGTCATTCTTTTTGTTGGCATTGCCGTGCTGCTATACGCGCTCGACAAGTCGCTGGCGTCCGAAGAAGGCTTCGAGCAGGTGAAGGCGTGTATGACTAGCCCGCTGGCCAAGCTGGTGATTTGGGGTCTTCTCTCCGCACTGCTGTATCACTTGGTGGCCGGTGTGCGCCATCTGATTATGGATATGGGCATTGGTGAGACGCTGGAAGGCGGCAAGCTGGGCTCGCAAATCGTTCTTGCCGTGGCTGCGGTAGTGATCGTGCTGGCAGGGGTGTGGATATGGTAACCAACGTCACGAACTTCTCGCGTTCGGGCCTCTATGACTGGATGGCCCAGCGTGTTTCCGCTGTAGCACTGGCGGCTTATTTTCTCTTTCTGTTGGGATACCTGATTGCCAACCCCGGCCTGAGCTTCGCCGATTGGCATGGTCTGTTCTCCCAGAACTGGATGCGTATCTTCAGTCTGCTGGCCCTGGTCGCTCTTGGCGTGCACGCCTGGGTTGGCATGTGGACCATCTCCACCGACTACCTGACGCCAATGGCACTGGGTAAGTGGGCAACTGTTGTACGTTTTCTCTTCCAGGCAACGTGTGGCATCGCCATGTTCACGTTCTTTGTCTGGGGTGTGCAGATTCTTTGGGGTATCTGATTCATGGCTAACATTCGTACGCTTTCTTACGACGCCATCATTATTGGTGGTGGCGGTGCTGGCATGCGCGCCGCTTTGCAATTGGCGCAAGGTGGTCACAAGACTGCTGTAGTCACCAAGGTGTTCCCGACTCGCTCGCACACTGTTTCTGCCCAGGGCGGTATCACCTGCGCAATCGCTTCGGCTGACCCGCATGATGACTGGCGCTGGCACATGTACGATACAGTCAAGGGTTCCGACTATATCGGCGACCAAGACGCTATCGAATACATGTGTTCGGTTGGCCCAGAAGCCGTATTCGAGCTGGAACACATGGGTCTGCCGTTCTCCCGCACCGAGCAGGGTCGCATCTACCAGCGTCCGTTCGGCGGTCAGTCCAAGGGGCCGG
>NKIE01000650.1 GCA_002256055.1 Pseudomonas sp. PGPPP3
TGTTCGTGTACATCTTCTGTTGTGGATTTTTTCCGGCAGCCTTGGCGGCGTTGTGCTGGCTGATGGCGGGGTTGGGGTTGTTGGCGCTGGATGGACGTTTTGCCATGCCGCCGTGGCTCGATGACTTTATCGGCTACCTGTGGTTAGTGACCTTTCCTGAGGCCTTTATCAATGGCACGTTGGTCGCCGTGCTTGTGGTGTTTTGCCCAGATTGGCTGGAAACCTTCAACCGTACGCGTTACTTGCAAGCGCCATGGAAGGATGACGAACACTCACGCTGATGGTGCTGGATTCGGTCGCTGGATGAGCGGCTCGCCATTGACCTGCATCAACGGCAGCGGGGCACTTGGCGCCATGCTGGCTGCTCAAAATTCTGGAGGGCTGAATGATGAGTGTACACGCGTTGGCAAAACACGATCTGCAACGCAGCTTGTTGGCGGCGCAAGCCGCCGGCCATGAGTCTGCCCTGTATCTGAGGGCGCTTTTGAGTGCGGTGGTGGAGTGCAGCAAGCAGGAGCGCAGCGCAGCGGATTTGGCTCAGGAGCTGCAGTTTCTGGCAGAGAATCTCGACGACGGGCGCGATTACGGCTTTATGCGCCCATGAGGTGAGGCGGGATCAGTGGTGTCGAGGCGGCAGGTCGCCGGAAAACAGTTCGTCTTCCAGTGGGTCGCCGGGAATGCTGTGCTCTTCGGCGGCCCAGGCGCCGAGATCAATCAGTTTGCAGCGCTCGCTGCAAAATGGCCTGCTCGGGCTTTGCGGGCCCCATTCGACGGGTGCTTCGCAGGTGGGGCATTTAACTGTGGTGACGGGTTTCATGGCTGGCCTTTACGCAGGGTCAGATAAAAGTGGTGGAGGCGCTCGACTTCGCCCTGCAGCCAGTGCATATCGCGATCATTGACCAGTACGTCGTTGGCGTGACGCAAGCGTTCGTCGCGTTTGGCCTGGGCCTGCAGAATCGCCTGAACCTGTTCAGCAGAGGCCTGGTCGCGTTGCATGGTGCGCTGCACTTGCAGGTGCTCCGGCGCATCGATCACCAATATCCGTTGGGTGATGTGATGTTGGCCGGATTCTATCAGTAGTGGCGATACCAGAATGGCATAAGGCGATTGGGCGCTGGCTAGGTAGCGGCTGATCTCTTGGCCAATCAACGGATGCAGCAGGGCTTCCAGCCAGCGACGTTGTGTCGGGTCTTGGAAAATCAGGCCGCGCAAGGCTGCGCGATCCAGTTGTCCGTCGGCCTGCAAAACGCCTTCGCCAAAGCGTTCGGCAATCTGCGCCAACGCTGGGCGTCCGGGCTCAACCACCCAGCGGGCGGCGTGGTCGGCGTCGATAAGGCTGACGCCGAGGTCGGTAAAGCACTGTGCTACCGCACTCTTGCCGCTACCAATACCGCCTGTCAGGCCTAGGGTCCAGGGTTTGCTCATTTGAAGCCGGCGATCTGCAGGTAACTGGCGGTGATCTGCTCACCCCACAGCAACGCAATCCAGCCAGCAATGGCCAGGTAAGGGC
>NKIE01000651.1 GCA_002256055.1 Pseudomonas sp. PGPPP3
CAAACAGGAACCTTCTTCCCGAAAACGGACTCCAAGAGTCTCAGCCCTACTGATAAGGAGATCTGCCATGTCTAAATCCACCGACACCGCCCAGCAAGACCCGTTACAAGCCGAATTCAAAGCGTTGATCGAAGACGCTGAAAGACTCTTGCAGAACGCCGCCAGCCTGGCCGGCGAGCAGGCTGACGAACTGCGTCAGCACATTCAGCTCAACCTGCAACGCGCCCGCAACACCCTCGCCGAGAGCGGCGAAACCGTACGCCAACAGGGCGATGCCGTGCGCCAGGCTGGCGAAACCTATGTTCAGCAAAACCCCTGGCAAGCCCTGGGTATCGCTGCAGGCATCGGCCTGCTGCTGGGCCTGCTACTCGGACGGCGCTGAACATGAGCGACGCCAGCACCCCTGCAACACCACCAACACCGTCCCTACAGCGCTTGGGGGCTGCTGCCTTGGGCCTGGTGCATGGCCATGTTGAGCTGTTTGGCATCGAACTGCAGGAGCAGAAAGAGCGCAGCCTGCAGGCACTGATTCTGACGGGCATGGCACTGATCGCAGGGCTGTTGCTGCTGCTGGGGCTGTCGGCCCTGCTCCTAGTTTTAGCCGGTGAAGCCTACCGCCTGCACGCCATCCTCAGCCTGTGTCTGGTCTATAGCCTGGCCTTCCTGCTATGCGTCTGGCGCTTGCGCCGCTTGCAGTGCAACCCCTTACCTCCATTCAGCGCCACCCTTGCCGAACTGGCGCGCGACCGTGAGCGCCTGCTGCCATGAGCCTGCCTGAATTACCTGCAAATGCCTCGCGCCATGAGTTACGCAAGGCCCTGATCCAGATGCGCCTGGAGCTTCACCGTCAGGAACTGCGTCAGGAGGCCTTACTGGCCCTGCAACCATTGCAGGAAGCACGGGACTTTAGCCGCCGCTGTAAATCCGCCCTTGGCCATAGCAGCGCACCAATTGCAGGCATCGCTGCATTGGCTGTGGCGGGATTACTGATCAGCAAACGCAGCCAATGGCCTCGCTGGATCAGTCTGGGTAGCACCCTTGCGCCCCTCCTGCTTGCACTCTGGCGTAAACCGACAACGGCACCAAAAGCCGAGCAACCCTGAAACTGGCCAAATTCTTGCTTAGTCGGTCAGCAACATAAGCCGCACAGCCTTAGCCGTGCGGCCTTACCAAGCGCACTACATTGCCCGTTTTTGGTAGCCAGTTACCCGCCACCTAAGGATATCCCCGTGATCGTCGGGCAACCGCTCGCCTGTTTCCAACCCTTTATCGACACTGCCACCGGCCGTATCGCCGGCGTCGAAGCCCTCGGGCGTCTGCGCCAGAACGACGGCCAGTTGCTGTCGGTCGGCCCGTTGTTTGCCGATCCTAAAACCCCGGCAGCCACCTTGCGCCAACTGGATCGGGAGATCCGCGGCGACGCCCTGCAGCGACTGCGCGAGGCACCTGACGATTGGTTTTTGAGCCTGAATATTTCCCCGCGCTGGGTCAATCGCCTGCGCCC
>NKIE01000005.1 GCA_002256055.1 Pseudomonas sp. PGPPP3
CAGCTCAGCAACAGAGACTACGACGTCAGTTTTACCAGCCCTACCGCCTATACGATTCGACGAGTTTCCGATGGCGTGGTTTTTCCAACCAGTCCGGCAACTTTTGACCTGACCACTTTACCTGCACCACAAGTTGATGGTTTCTCGCTGGGCGTTGCCACGGGTACTTTTGCAGCCGGCGACCAATTTCGGGTAACCCCCACGCGTAATGGCGGCGATGAAATTCGTGCGGACCTGAAGAAGGCGGAAGAGTTGGCTTTTGCTGCTCCATTAAAAGCAGTCAAAAGTCCGGCGAATATCGGCTCAGGTGTTGTGACTCAGCCGAGCGTGATTACGCGCATAGACCCCAGTTTTGACCCGAACGATCCGAGTATTCGTGATCCGCTTGAAACCAGCCTGCGTAATGCGCCGCCGATGCGGATTTTGATGGGCGCAGTGGCTTCGCCACAGACGTACACGGTGGTCGATGTTAATGGCAATGATATAAGCACCGGCCTGCCTCCGACGCTGCCATATGCCGCCAGCATCGTTCCGGGGCAGAATAATAAAATCCAGATTAATGTTCCTGTCTCTGCTGGGCCACCTGCAGTGCCCACTGCCTTTTCTTTTGAACTAACTATTAGTGGTCGTCCTGCAGCGGGAGATAGTTTTACCGTCGCATTCAATACCAGTGGTGTTTCGGATAACCGCAATGCTTTGCAAATGGTGGGGCTGCAAACCAAGAGTACGGTCGGTGTTGATCTGACGAGCCCGACGACAACCGGAGCAAGTTTTACGGATGCCTATGGCGATCTGGTTGAGCGAGTCGGTACGTTGACTAGTCAGGCGCGTGTTGATGGGCAGGCCACAACGGCCATTCTCAAGCAGGCGACGAATGATCGTGATTCGGTTTCTGCGGTCAATATGGATGAAGAGGCGGCTAAGCTAATTCAGTTTCAGCAATATTATCAAGCGTCGGCACAAATTATTCAGGTGGCCAGGACTTTGTTTGATACCTTGATCAATACGTTCTGATGATGAAAATCCCCGAGGGGAGATGAGCTGCGGCTCATCGCTTAAGAGGTTTACGACATGGTCATGCGCATCTCCTCTATTCAGTCATTTAACAATGGCGTCAGTGGATTGCAGGATAACTACTCCAATGTCACGCGGACCCAGGAACAAATCAGTAGCGGCAAGCGCATATTGACTCCTGCGGACGATCCAGTGGCGTCGGTGCGCTTGCTGCAGTTAGACCAGCAGCAAGCAGTATTAAGCCAGTACAAGGATAACTTGACTGCCGCTAAGAACAGTTTGACGCAGGAAGAAACTACGTTGACTTCAACGGTTAACGTCTTGCAGCGTATTCGTGAATTGACGGTGCAGGCGGGTGGCGGTGCGCTGTCGGCAGCTGATCGCAAGGCTATTGCCAATGAATTGGGTGAGCGTGAGAACGAACTGCTCAATTTGATGAATAGCCGTAACGCACGTGGCGAATACCTGTTCTCTGGTTATTTAGGTAAGACTGAGCCATTTATCCGTAATCCGGATAATACCTATTCTTATCAGGGGGATGAGGGGCAGCGCAGTCTGCAAGTCGCCAGTTCAACTACTGTTGCAATCAATGATAATGGTCGTGAGCTTTTTGAAGACGTAACCAATGCTAATCGCATTAGTAGTAATGGTGGGGTCAATAATCCTGCGCTGCCCACGCCACCGTTGCCTGCTACTACAATTGCGCCTGTTGCAAGTTCTAATCAACGGGTGTTCATGTCGCCAGGTCTAGTTGAAGATAATGTGCAGTTCAACTCGGCTTTTCGTAATGGTGAACCCTATTCGCTAGCATTTGTCAGTGGTAAGCAGTTCCGGATTTATGACAGCGCAGGTGCTGATGTAACTTCGGAGATTCCTGGCGGCGGGCAGATAAACCCATTGGCCAGCAGCGGTAACGTTATCAATTTTCGCGGCATGCGTTTTCAGTTAGATGTGGTCCTGAAAGAGGGCGATAACGCACTTGATCTGGATAATCTGCTCGCCAATACCGCGACGCCCGGATTGCCGGGTGCTGCTACGCATAGTTTCACGTTGCAAACATCGCAGACTGATTTCGCACTTACTCGTGCTTCAAGTAATACCTCTGCTGCGGTTGTGGGCGGAGGTACCATCACTAACCAGGCAACCTTTGCCGCTCAATTTCCCACATCAGGTGTGCTGCTGCGTTTCACCAGTGCCAGTAATTACAACGTTTACTCGCAGCCTGTAGGGCCAAGCAGTGCGCCAATTGCTGTAGGTAATGCCCCGGGGCCGTACCCCGCGACGATTAATTTGTTCGGTGTGGACGTCTCCCTCAGTGCTGGCGCCGCTGCGGGTGACGAGTTCAATGTGCAGCCACAGTTTCAGGAACAGCGCAGTATCCTGAATACCATTGCCCGCTTGCGTCAGGCCTTGGAATCAAGTCCGGCTTCGCCAGCGGGTAACTTGGCCGTTCGTGACGAGGTCAATATTGCCCTGAAGAATATGGACAACGGAATTGGTCAGGTATTGGAAGTGCAGACCAAGATCGGTGCGCGGCTGAATCTGGTTGACTCTACCGAAACGGATAATGAAGACGTGACCTTGGTGAACAAGTCGGTGCAGGCTGAGCTGCGCGATCTGGATTACGCGGAGGCGCTGTCGCGTTTGTCTTTTCAGACTATCGTGCTGGAGGCTGCGCAGCAGAGCTATGTGAAAATTGCAGGGCTGAATTTATTTGATCAGTTACGTTGAATGCATGAACTTTGGGTGTTGTGCTGGGGTTTAATCTGACATTGCAAAGTTGTGGAAACTAATTTTTATCTCGCGTAGGCTGCATTTTTTGCGCGTACATACTAGGCTGGTACATTAGGCGCTAATGCCATGAGGGGTATGCAGGATGTTTAATGGTAAGTCAGTTCTTATTTCTGGCGGCACAGGCTCTTTCGGACGTGCCTTCTTGCATACCTTGTTGGCGTTGTATCAGCCTAAGCGCGTGGTTATTTTCTCGCGTGATGAGTTGAAACAGTACGAAATGCAGCAAGAGTTTAATGCGCCGTGCATGCGCTATTTCATTGGTGATGTACGTGATGCCGATCGGCTAAAGCAAGCCATGCGAGGTATCGATTACGTTGTCCATGCAGCAGCGCTGAAGCATGTTCCAGCTGCCGAGTACAATCCAACTGAATGTATTAGAACTAACGTCGTTGGTGCAGAGAATATCATCAATGCTGCGATTGAGAATGGCGTACAAAAAGTCATTGCGCTCTCTACGGATAAAGCGTCTAGTCCAATAAACCTCTATGGCGCGACAAAGTTGCTGTCAGATAAGTTGTTTGTTGCAGCCAATAATATTACAGGTGAGCACAAAACGCGCTTTTCTGTCGTGCGCTATGGCAATGTGGTGGGTTCCAGAGGCTCGGTTCTACCATTTTTTCGAAAGCTCATTCGTGAGGGCGCAGTTGAGCTGCCCATTACAGATGCGCGTATGACACGTTTTTGGATTACCTTGCAGAATGGCGTTGATTTTGTCTTGCAGAGTTTTCAGCGTATGCACGGCGGTGAGTTGTTTGTGCCGAAGATACCCTCTGCGAATATTGTTGATTTGGCGACTGCTATGGCACCGCAGTTACCACAGCGGTCGATTGGGATACGTCCTGGTGAAAAACTGCATGAAATGATGATCTCGCGAGATGACAGTCGTCATGCATTTGAATTTTCCCAGCACTATGTGATTGCGCCTTCAATCAACTTTAATGTTCGGACAGATTATCAAGTCGATGGCCTGGGTGAGGTGGGCTGCCCAGTGAGTGAGCACTTTGAATATGTATCTGATACTAATCCGCACTTTTTGAGTATTGATGATCTTCGCCAGCTCGACCGCGATACGGTCTAGACGTTTATGATTCCTTATGGCCGCCAGCAAATTGATGAAAGTGATATTGATGCGGTTGTCGCAGTTCTACGTTCCGATTGGCTGACTCAAGGGCCGGCTATCGAGGCGTTTGAGTGCGCGGTTGCACAGCGATGTGATGCGCGCTACGCCGTTGCAGTCAGCAATGCTACGGCCGCCTTGCATCTAGCTTGTCTGGCTGCGGGTTTGGGCCCTGATGATTGGCTTTGGACCAGTCCGAATACCTTCGTGGCCTCAGCTAATTGCGCTCGTTACTGTGGTGCCAAAGTCGATTTTGTCGATATTGATCCCGTTACCTGGAATATGGATGTTGCGCATTTAGCGGCGAAGCTTGCGCACGCAGAAAAGCTCAATCGGCTGCCCAAAATTTTGGTGCCAGTGGCGTTCTCCGGCCAGTCATGTGATATGGCCGCTATTCGCTCTTTGGCGGATGCCTACGGTGTGCTGATTATCGAGGATGCATCCCATGCGATAGGTGCGACATACCAAGGCCGGCCGGTAGGGTGCGGGGATTATGCTGATATGACAGTGTTCAGCTTTCATCCGGTGAAAATAATCACCAGCGGTGAGGGTGGAATGCTGTTGACCAATAGTGCGGAGTTGCAGCAGCGTCTTTATCGTTTGCGAAGCCATGGTATCAGCCGCGATCCGGCGTTGATGAGCGAACCAAGTCATGGACCTTGGTACTATCAGCAATTGGAGTTGGGGTTTAATTATCGCATTACGGATATTCAGGCGGCGCTTGGACTTTCCCAGTTGTCAAAGCTGGATGGCTTTCTTCAACGGCGCCGGCAGTTGGCTGCGAGATACGATTTGTTGCTGCAAGAATTACCCCTGTGTTTGCCTGGTCGTCAGGCGGGGGTCGAGTCTGCCTGGCATTTGTATGTGGTGCGCTTGCAGCTGGCCAGGATAAAGCGCTCTCGTCGCGAGGCTTTTGATGCTTTGCGGGCTGCGGGTATTGGCGTCAATGTGCATTATATTCCGGTGCACTTGCAGCCTTACTATCGCGAGCTGGGTTTTTGTCCTGGTGATTTTCCTGCTGCCGAAGCTTATTACAGTGAAGCACTGACGCTGCCCTTGCACGCAGGCATGCTTGATTCCGAGCAGGATCAGGTAATAGCCGCGCTGCGTGAGGTGCTGCTGTGAGCCGCTTGGCCGTCATTCCGGCACGTGGTGGCAGCAAACGCATTCCAGGTAAGAACATCAGGTTGTTTCACGGTAAACCCATGCTCGCCTATTCAATCGAGGCCGCGCAGGCTTCGCACTTGTTTGATCGGATTGTGGTCAGTACCGATGATCCCACCATCGCGCAATTGGCCATAGAGCTTGGCGCTGAAGTGCCTTTTAGTCGCCCAGCGACATTGGCCGATGATCACGCAACCACCTTGGCGGTGATGCAGCATGCTGTTTCCGTGTTGTGTGAGCCGGGAGGGGGGGCTGATTACGTTTGTTGTTTGTATGCCACCGCACCCTTTGTGCAGGCTACCAATCTGCAGCGCGGCTTCGAGTTGCTGGCGGAAAATCCGACCAAGTCTTATGCCTTTTCCATTACTGATTTTGGTTTTCCGGTTCAGCGTGCCATTCGTATCAGTGAGGACGGCGCTGTGGATGCTTTGTATCCGCAGTATCGTGACGTGCGCTCACAAGACTTGCCGCCGGCATTCCATGATGCGGGGCAGTTCTATTGGGGGCGCGCTGCAGCCTGGTTGCGTGGGGATCCGCTTTTTTCACCGCTGTCGTTGCCCGTGGTACTGCCACGTTACCTAGTACAAGACATCGACACGTTGCATGACTGGCGACGTGCGGAGTTGATGTATCAGGCGTTGCTTGCCAGCGGAGAGCTTGGCGGATGAGGGTGCTGTTCCGAGTCGATGCCTCTGTTGTCATAGGCATCGGCCATGTCATGCGCTGTCTGACGTTGGCTAAGGCTCTGCAGGCTCGTGGTGCGCAGGTGGTGTTTGTTTGTCGTGAGTTAGGCGGCCATCAGATCGACCGTATTCAGCGAGATTTTACCGTGCTGCACTTGCCTGCAGCTTATCAAGGCGAGACAAGTGCTCTAACGCCCGAGTCCAGCGTTTCGGAGGAGGCAGATTTCACTGCTGTGCTCACCATGGTCGGCACGCTGCATTTTGATTGGTGTGTGCTGGATCACTATGGATTGGGTCTTGGCTGGCAGCAGCAGGTAATGCAGATTTGTCGCCGTTTGTTGGTGATTGATGATTTGCCCTCGCGTCATAAAGATTGTGATCTATTGCTTGATCAAAACCTGTTGAGCGAACCTTCAGGGGCCTATCCAGGCCGCAGCACGCGGCGTTTATTTGGTCCCAGTTACAGCCTTTTGCGCGATGAATTTTTGTCTTACCGGGCTTTACCTCGTCCGCAGCAAGAAGGCCTTCCCAGGTTGCTGGTCTTTTTCGGTGGCGGCGCCAGTGCGCTGGAGTTGCTCCGTGTCCTACCTGTATTACTCCCACTGCCGGTGCGCCTGGATATTGTCATTAGCTCTGCCACTCCTGAGCGAGCGACACTTGAGCGCATGCTGGAGGGGCAGCAGCATGCGTCCTTGCACGTCGATACTGAGCAGATGGCTAAGTTATTGCATGCGGCAGATCTGTATGTTGGTGCGGGTGGCACCGTTACCTGGGAGCGTGCCTGTCTGGGGTTGCCGGGCGTGGTAGCAGCCTTGAGTTTTAATCAGCAGGCCATCAGCAGTGCTTGCGCCGAATGGGGAATGCAAGATTACCTTGGCCTGAGCAGTACGGTGCAGCCAATAGATTGGCAGTTAAAGGTCAGCCAGTTGCTTGCCCAACCCGAGCGGCTGGAACGCATGCGTCAGCGGGCCTTAGCGCTGGTTGACGGTCGGGGTGTGGGGCGTGTCGTAGAGGCTATGGAATGTCAGGTTTGAACCAACGTATCGATGTTTTGTGCTCAGATCAGCAACATCCCATCCAAGCGCGTTTAAGGACCTGGTGTGAGCAGCAGGATGCGCGTTTGTGTGGGCAGGTAGATGAGTTACTTGGCGGTGATTTTCTCTTTCTAGTGTCATGTCAGTCGATTGTTAGCACTCAGTTACGGGCCCGCTATCGCTACTGTTTGGTCGTGCATGCCAGCGATTTGCCAACAGGGCGCGGCATGTCCCCTCAGGTGTGGCAGGTGATCAGTGGTGCCAAGCACATCACCGTGACCTTGCTCAATGCGGATGACCCTGTGGACAGCGGTGACATCTGGCAGCAGCGTGGTTTTGAGCTGCAGGGGCACGAACTGTACGACGAGATCAATGCCAAGTTATTCGATGCCGAGTTTGAGCTGCTCGATTGGGCGTTGGAGCATTGCGTGCACAGCCAGCCGCGGATACAGCAGGGGGAGCCAACCTACTATCCGCGCCGCTGTCGGGAGGACAGTCGAATCAATCCAGAAGAGTCCATTGCGAGTCAGTTTGATCTGCTCCGGGTCGCCGACACAGAGCGCTATCCGGCTTTTTTTGACCTGCGCGGTTATCGTTACGAAGTCGTGCTGAAAAAAGTGGGGAAAGCATATGAGTAGTTTTCGAATTGGCACCCGTCTGATTGGCCCTGATTCGACCCCATTTGTGATTGCGGAAATGAGTGGTAACCACAATCAGTCCCTTGAACGAGCGCTGGCCATCGTTGAGGCCGCCGCGAAGGCGGGAGCCCATGCGCTTAAGCTACAGACCTATACACCAGACACCATGACTCTCGACTTGAATGTTGGGGAGTTTCAAATCAGCGATCCGCAGAGCTTGTGGGCGGGTAACTCGTTGTATGAGCTCTATCGTCAGGCCTATACCCCTTGGGAGTGGCACCAGCCGATTTTTGCGCGCGCAGCGGAACTTGGCATGCTGGCGTTCTCAACTCCGTTTGATGAAAGTGCCGTGGACTTTCTGGAAAGCCTGAATGTGCCTGCCTATAAGATCGCCAGCTTTGAAAATACAGATATACCCCTGATTCGTAAGGTGGCGGCTACAGGCAAGCCGATGATCATTTCCACTGGCATGGCCTCAGTGGCTGAGATCGATGAGGCCGTGCGAGCAGCCCGTGTGGCAGGTTGCGAGCATTTGGTACTGCTCAAGTGCACCAGCACCTATCCAGCTACAGCCGATAACTCCAACGTGCGCACCATCCCTCATCTGCGCGAATTGTTTAAGTGCGAAGTGGGTTTGTCTGACCACACGATGGGGGTCGGCGCGGCAGTAGCCGCGGTTGCTTTAGGTGCCAGTGTGATCGAAAAGCACTTCACGCTCGCGCGCGCGGATGGTGGTGTCGATTCAAGTTTTTCCATGGAGCCGCAAGAGCTGCAGATGCTTACGCTCGAAACCGAACGTGCCTGGAGGGCTTTGGGGCAGGTCTCTTATGGCGCTTCAACAGCGGAGCAAGGGTCGTTGATTTTTCGGCGCTCGCTGTATGTGGTGCAAGACATTGCTGAGGGCGAAGCGCTCACGTTGAACAACCTTAGGCCTATTCGGCCCGGCTATGGTTTGCCACCCAAATTTCTCGAGCAGCTGTTGGGTATGCGACTGAAGAAAGCGGTGCCGCGCGGCTCTGCACTGACTTGGGATATGTTGAAATGAATAACAAAAATAGTTCTTCAACGGCCGGTGAGATTCCGGACAGCGAGCTAATTCGTTGGAAAACCAACGCGTGGCAAGATCCGAATATGGTGGCTTGGTACTCGGGACGTATGGTCGAGAACACGGGCACCAACTATCTGAAGAATGCTCTGGAAATCGACATCATTCAGCGTTTTGTCAGCGGTCGCGACGTCATCGATATCGGTACTGGCACCGGACGCGCCGCATTGGCTCTGCTGCAGCAGGGTTACCAGATGACTGGTATCGATAGCTCTCAGGCGATGCTGGATGAGACTCGACGCCTGGCAGGCGGCTCTCCGATCAACTTGAAGGTAGGCGATATCCTCAAGTTGCCCTGCGCGGATGCGAGCTTTGATTCGGCTGTGGCGCTTAATGTGATGGTGCACTTCCCGAACTGGCGAGAGGCTCTGGCTGAGTGGCGCAGGGTGGTTCGCCCCGGTGGTCGTCTCCTGTTCGATATCCATTCCTACTCACATGTAGAGATGGCCTATGGCGAGAATCCCAATCGCTGGCCCCAGGCACTTCGACAGACAGACGATCCCAAGGATTTCGCCAACTACATGGCGCGTCTTAGCGTTGCCGAGCTGGTGGAGCATGCGAATGCACAGGGGCTGACACTGCATGCCATCGTGCCTTATGGCGCATTTCTCGGTGGTGGGAACGTCAACTGGCTGCTTTACGAGCAGTTGGAGCGAACACACAAATGGAAGCGCGTTTTGTCCTGGTTTTCCTGCGATCCGGGGCTGGCTGAGCTGGGGTTGTTCCTCGAGCGGCAGCTAATCAGTCATCTTTCGCCAAGCCTCGCCGGGCGACTGTTTGTTGTACTTGAAAACCGCGCGGACCCCGCTGCCAACGCGCGTTTCGCGCAAGAGTTCGCGGCCCTTGAAGCCGCCTTGGCGCAACGCTCGTTTGCCGCCTTACAGCCCTGGTTGGGTGTCTCAGTGGCTGAGTGCGCGACAGAATTGCGCCGCTTGCTGCAACCGTTGCGAGCACGTCATTTCTTTTTCAGCCTGTTTGATGCGCTGCTTGATCGTCTGCCTGATTACGATTTCAGTGGTTTATTGCTACCTGATGTAGAGGAGCAATTGCTTACTTGGCGAGCTTTACGTCAGGCGGATAGGCGGGCAGTTGCGATCGCGAGAGGCTGGTCGGCTGATTGCGAGCAGCGTTTCAGGCACGGTGTCGATGTCACTCAGGGCAGCGAGTATTTCTTGGTCGAGGCCATTTTGACTGAGTATTTTGAACTTTTTAGCGGGGAGCGCACATGAAGGCGCCTGCAATCATCAGCTTCCTCTGGGCAACACATTTCGAAGCCCTACGCCTGTTTTTGCGCGAGCACGGACCTCTGAGCATTCTGACGGCCAAGTCGCAGATCGGGCAGGGCCTGCTTGATCTGGCCAGTGAAACCGGCTGCAGCGTGGTAGCCCTTGATGGCTTACTGGATGAGCGTGATGTTGCCCAGTCCGCACAGGCAGCCGAACAATTCGGTGTTGGCTTTACAGGTTACTTGAGTGGACCGCGTTGCTCAGCGGCACTGAGTCTGGAAGATCGTGCCCAATTGCAGCCGTTGATTGAGCGACGCTGTGGTGAGGATTTACCGGCGACCATCGCAATTCTGGACGCGTGCGAGCGTGCTAGGGCGAGCTATCAGATCAAGCTGCTGGTGGTGAGTGAAGATGCATTGTTGCTGGGCAAAACAGTGGCTAATTGGGCCCGCCAGCACGCCATTCCATCGCTGCAACTGGCGCACTCCATCGCCCTTTGCGATCCCTATACAGTCCATGCGCAACTGCACACGGATCTGCTGGCGGTTTACGGTGAGCGCGGCCTGGAAGGTTATCTTGATCTGGGCATAGCGCCTGAGCGGCTGCGCGTTACCGGCAGTCCTGCGTGGGACAACTACGCGCAGTTGCGCGGTCAGCGTGAGCAGGCTAATGCGTTCCTGCGTAACAAACATCAATTGCGTGCGGAGCTGCCTGTCGTAGTGTTTGGCACCACGTGGGCAGCCAACCTGTCAGCTCATGGTAACGAATCAATCTACGGTGACAGCCTGCTGGCCTTTATAGCAGCCTGCGAGTCACTGCGTCAGGAAGGGCTGCGATTCAATGCGGTAATCAAAGATCGACCGTCAAACCTGCATTTTGGCGAGCAGCGTTGCGCTGAGTTGCTGGCGGAGTTGGGGGCAAGCGACGAGAGCTACTTCTACTCCACTGAGGACACTCAGCTGTGGGCGGTTGCTGCCGATTTGTTGGTTGCCGTGGATTCCAACTACAGCGTCGAGGCGATGCTGGCCGGTACTCCGACGATCAACCTATTAAATATAGGTGGCATGCTCCTTGGGCCGAGTTTTGAGGCGGAAAGCGGTGTTGTCGAAGCTGAGGCCCATGAGCTGGCGGCAGCGATACAGCGGTTACTCAGCGATGCACCGTTTCGAGCCCGTCAGCTAGAAAACATGCGGTTGCGCGCGCCTTACTACAACCTGGGCGTCGATGGTAAAGCTGCACAACGGGTCGCCAGCCTGATGCAGGAGCTGGCGGCGGGGCGCTCCGAGGAGAGTAAGCGCTATGTCTGGCAGGAGTATTTGGATGTCGAGCACACGGATGTCGAAGTTGCTTACCACGATACTGCCCGAAGCCCGCTGATTGATGCCTTCGTTGAGCCGCCGCAGTTCGTCCTGGATATCGGCTGCGCGGCTGGGGCCAACGGTGAGCTGCTCAAACAGCGCTTTCCCGGGGCCAAGGTGTGGGGGCTGGAAATCAACCAGAGCGCAGCGCAGCAAGCTGCCACCAAGCTTGATCGGGTGCTGGTTGGCAAGTTCGAAGACTTCGACCTGCAGGCCGAAGGTATCGCCAAGGGCTCGCTGGATGGCGTGATTCTCGCGGATGTGCTCGAGCACATGTACAACCCCTGGTCGGTGTTGACTGCGCTTGGGCCTTATCTGAGCCCCAATGCGCAGGTCATTATTTCGATTCCCAATGTGCGTAACTTGCGGTTGATGAGCGCACTGACCGATGGCTATTGGGAGTATGAGGCGGCGGGTCTGCTGGATATCACCCATATCCGCTTCTTCACTTTGACAGAGTTCCGCCGCCTGCTATTCGAAACCGGCTACCACGTCGAGACCTTGTTGTATTCCTTGGATGCTCAGTTGCAGGGCGTCTTTGCTGACAACAAGGACAAAGCTTCGATTAATATTCGCGCCGGGCGTATGACCTTGCATGACCTCAGTCCCGACGAGTTGTCGGAATTGTGTTCTCTGCAGTTCATTATGCGGGTCGGTGTGGGTGGCAATACTAACGACCTACTGGGGCGATACAAAGGGCGAGAAGCGTCGGCGGGGCCGCGAGAGCTTGTCGAAGTACATGAGCCCAGTGCGGCTGAGAAGTTGCAGCGCTGGATGGCGGCTCGTGTCCCGAATGAACTGCAGAATCAGCAAATTAATCACTATTTGCAGCAGCATGCGGGTGGTCCGCTCTTTGCGGTTGTGATTCTAGATCTGCAGGGGGACTCGAAGCGACTGATGAGCACCATCCGCAGCTTGGGGATGGAGCGCGGTCTGTATGCCACTCTGAAAATCATCGCGCTGTCTGTCGGTGATGTGCCGGCAAGTGCATCGACCGACAAGCTGCACTTCGTTCAAATCGATGGGCAGAATTATGTGCACGCGCTTAACCAAGCGATTCGTGATTCTGCCGTTGACTGGTTCATGTTGGTCGACGCCGGTGATGAGTTCACTGCCAGCGGCCTGATGATCGCCGCGCTGGAACTGACCCAGGCGCCAGAGTGTCGGGCTATCTATGGTGATGAGTTGCAGCGCCAGGATAATGGTGAAGTGGGTGGGCTTTTCCGTCCTGGCGTCAATCTGGACTTATTGCTGAGTTTCCCTCGGGCTATGGCCAGGCACTGGCTGTTTCGCCGTGAGGTGTTCCTCGAGGTTGGCGGCTTTGATGCGGCTTTTGCCGAGGCCCTTGAGTTTGACCTGGTGTTGCGGCTGATTGAAAAAGGTGGGCTGGCAGGGTTAGGCCATGTGGCAGAGCCGCTGTTAATAACAGACGCACCTATTTTGCAGGATAGCCCGACCGAGAGGGCGGCCATTGAACGTCACCTGGCGGTGCGGGGCTATGTCGCTGATGTAGGTTCGGATTGGCCAGCGCGCTATCGCATCAACTACGTGCATGCTGAAAAGCCCTTGGTCTCGATTATTATCCCGACGAAGGATCAACTGCCGATGTTGCGGCGCTGTGTCGAGACGCTGCTGGAGAAGACACGCTACGCGAACTATGAAGTGCTGATCGTCGATAACAATAGCGAAACCGCCGAAGCGCGGGAGTGGCTGGCCGCTATCGATGACATGGGCGAGCAGCAGGTGCGTGTGTTGCGCTACCCCCATGCGTTCAACTTTTCGGCCATCAACAACATGGCGGTGAACGAGGCGCGTGGTGAGTATGTGGTTCTGCTCAACAACGATACCGCAATCATCAGTGAGTGCTGGCTGGATGAAATGCTTAACCACGCCCAGCGCCCGGAAGTCGGCATCGTAGGCGCAAAATTGCTGTATCCGAATGGTCATGTCCAGCATGCAGGCGTTGTGCTGGGGCTGCGCGGGCCAGCGGACCATCCATTTATCGACGAATCAATTGATGCCGTTGGCTACATGCATCGTTTGCAGGTCGTACAAAATTACACGGCAGTCACTGCTGCTTGTTTGATGATGCGCAAAGAGCTGTACCTGACCGTCGGCGGTATGGATGAGCAGGCTTTCAAAGTGTCCTACAACGACGTCGACTTGTGCCTGAAAGCTCATGATGCGGGTTTCCTGATCGTGTGGACGCCGCATGCGGTGGTCATGCACGAGGGCAGTATCAGTCAGAAGGCTGTCGATGTGGCCACCCAGGAGGCCAAGCGCGCACGATTCGTCGGTGAGCAGGATGCCTTGTATGGCAAATGGTTGCCGCTGCTGGCCAACGACCCGGCGTACAACAAAAATCTCTCGCTCAATGGCAAGGGTTTTGAGCTGGAGACCGAGGTGCCCCTTAACTGGCGTCCTCTTGTTTGGCGACCTCAGCCGATTGTGTTGGCGCATCCAGCAGATGCCTGGGGGTGTGGTAACTACCGTATTACCAAGCCTTTCTCAGCCATGGCTGCGGCGGGCTTGATCGATGGCATGCTTGCCAAAGGCTTGCTGCATGTTATGGATCTTGAGCGTTACGACCCGGATGTCATCGTGTTGCAGCGCCAGACGGCCGATGATCAGTTGGAGGCCATTCGTCGTATGCAGGCGTTCTCCCGTGCATTCAAGGTCTATGAGCTGGATGACTATCTGCCTAACCTGCCAATCAAAAGCGTGCACCGCAAGGATATGCCCAAGGATGTAATGCGTTCGCTGCGTCGAGGCCTTGGCTATGTGGATCGTTTCGTTGTGTCGACGCAAGCCCTTGCTGATTCATTCTCCGGGCTGCATGACAATATCCACGTCATCGAGAACTGCCTGCCGGTGGAGTGGTGGAAGGGCTTAACTAGTCAACGCCGGCGTGGGCGTAAACCTCGTGTGGGTTGGGCCGGTGGGGTAGGCCATGCCGGTGATCTGGAGTTGATCGTCGATGTGGTCAAGGAACTGGTCAATGAGGTTGAGTGGGTGTTCTTTGGCATGTGTCCGGAGAAACTGCGGGGTTACGTGCATGAGGTCCATGCCGGGATTGATATTGAGCGTTACCCAGCAGCGCTTGCTGCGCTGGATCTAGATTTGGCCCTTGCACCGCTTGAGCAAAACTTGTTCAACGAGTGCAAGAGCAATCTGCGCCTGCTTGAGTATGGCGCATGCGGTTTCCCAGTTATCTGTACCGACATTCGCTGCTATCAAGGTGATTTGCCGGTAACGCGGGTAAAAAACCGTTTTCGTGATTGGGTCGATGCTATTCGCATGCACATCACTGATCTGGATGCGACGGCGCAGCAGGGCGATGCATTGAAACAAGCGGTCCTGCAAGGATGGATGCTAGAAGGGGATAATCTGGAGCTGTGGCGTAAAGCTTGGCTGCCAGACTAGTTGAGTGCTGAGCCCGCTTGGGCTCTTCCTTGAACACGCCGGCTATTGCGATGGCCGGTAGTAGGCGATGTGTTGCTCCGTCAACTTATTGTTATGCGTGTTTTTGCTGGGTTGGTGAAAGCTAACTGGTTGATTAGGAAGCAGAAAAAAAATCATATTTTTCTTGCGTTTCCTGCCTCAAGTTGGCGAATGGTGAGCCGATACAAAGATCGAATGCGAACTGTATCGGTTGTCTGAGTAAGTGAAGCCGTTACTAGCATGCTCAGGCAAACTATTTAAGAACCATTGCGGTTCTGTGGAGGAAACACCATGGCCTTAACAGTCAACACAAACGTGGCGTCGCTGAACACTCAGCGCAACCTCAATACTTCGTCCAAGGGCTTGGATACTTCTCTCCAGCGCCTTTCGACTGGCTTCCGCATCAATAGCGCAAAGGATGACGCTGCAGGTCTGCAGATCTCCAACCGCTTGACCAGTCAGATCCAGGGTCTGAACGTTGCAGTACGTAACTCCAACGATGGTATTTCGTTGGCGCAAACCGCTGAAGGCGCCTTGCAGCAATCCACTGGTATCTTGCAGCGTATGCGAGATCTGTCACTGCAGTCGGCTAACGGCTCAAACGGTGCTTCTGAGCGTGCTGCATTGCAGGGTGAGGTTTCCCAGCTGCAACAAGAGCTTAACCGTATCGCAGACACCACCAGCTTCGGTGGGCGTAAAATTCTTGACGGTTCGTTTGGTTCGCAAAGTTTTCAGGTGGGCGCGAATGCCTATGAAAACATCAACGTATCCATTGGCTCGGCTGCAACTGACCGTATCGGCGTGAACCGCTATACGTCGTCTGGTGGCGGTGCAACAACCAGCAGTGGTGCTTTCAGTGCCACCAGCGGCAGCGTGTATTCTTCGTCTGGCTTCAGTATCGACTCTAAGCTCAACAGTTCTGCTACTGCGGTTGCTTTCACTGCAAGTGGTTCAGCTGGTGAAGTAGCAGCAGCGGTCAACTCAAAAAGTGACGAAACGGGTGTGACTGCCAACGCACGTACCGTAGCTCGACTGGGTACTGTGTCGGCCTCGGGTTCGATTGCGTTCGACTTGTATGGCGCGGATAGCAAAACAACCTCTACCAGTAACGCCAGTATTTCGGCTCTGGTAACCGATACCACAGACCTTTCCTCGCTTGCAGAAGCGATCAACAAGGAAAGCGGTAAGACGGGTATCTCGGCTGTTTCGAAAGGCTCTTATGTTGAGTTGGTGAGTGATCGCGGTGATGCGATCAAAATTGAGAACTTCTCGATTAGCGGTGCCGCTACTGCAAATCTGACGGCCTATAACTTTGACGGTTCGACAGCTGTTGGTGCTGCTGCGACGTTGAACAGTGGTGCTACAAATGATGGTCGAGTTGACGGTCAGGTGATTTTCGAAGCGCCGGATGCCTTCCAGATTACTGGTATGGGTGCAGGTGTGGCCACAGCTGCTGGTGCAAGTAGCTTCAGCTTGCTCGAGTCGGTTAAAGATATCGATATCAGCACCTCCGCTGGTGCTCAGGATGCTCTGGGTATCATTAACGGCGCGATTTCCAACATTGACAGTCAGCGAGCTCAGTTGGGTGCGGTGCAAAACCGTTTCGAGAACACCATTACTAACTTGCAAAGCATTGGTGAGAACGCTTCAGCAGCACGTAGTCGGATTCGTGATACTGACTATGCTGCAGAAACCTCGGAACTGACCAAAAATCAGATCCTGCAGCAGGCAGGTACTGCGATCTTGGCTCAGGCTAACCAGTTGCCGCAGGCTGTGCTCAGTTTGCTGGGCTAAGCTCGGGGTGATTAGACTGCGGGAGGAAGGGTTCGCCCTCCCTCCCGTTACCTCTTTGTGAGGAGTAACGTATGGAAATTAGCTCAACTCAAAAGCCGCTCCTCCTTGGTGCAAGTCAAGGTGCTGGGCGGCTTTCGGTTACTGAGGCTGTTAAGTCCTCTGAAGCCGTCGAGACTCAGCCCGCGGAGACAGCTGCAGCGACTCAGTCAAAAAAGGAGTCACCCTCCGAGGCAAGTCGTGAACAAATTGAAGGGGCGGTCGCCACCATTCAGGATTTTGTTCAATCCGTGCAGCGCAGCATTAACTTCGCTCTAGATGATTCCAGTGGTCGAGTAGTGGTTAAAGTGACGGATTCGGGATCAGGAGATGTCATTCGGCAAATTCCATCTGAGGAAGCGTTGCAGATGGCAGAGAATTTGTCCGAGGTGCGGAGCTTGTTGTTCAAGGCTGAGGCCTGATTTTCTGGCACGGCTTTTGACTATGTAATGTCTACAAGACGTTGGTAGTCATTTTTTTGGCGAGGTGCAGCATGGCAGGGATTCTGGGAGTCGGTTCAGGCATCGATATCAGTAGCATCGTTAAGGCGTTGGTCGATGCCGAGCGAGCCCCTAAAACTGCGCAGCTTGATCGTCTCGAGAAAAAATCAACCTCGACACTATCTGCCGTTGGCACTCTGCGATCGTCGTTGAGCGAGTTTCAAACGAGTTTGACTGCGCTCAATAAGCCTTCTCTATATTCCACTCGCACAGCGAGTCTGTCAGCGTCGGGCAATCTTTCTGTCGCAGCGTCTGAAACTGCGGCTAGCGGTAGCTATGCACTGCAGGTCAAGCAGTTGGCCGTTGGAAGTAAGATTGGACTGAGGTCTTTTGTCGAGCCGGTTCAGGTTCAAGGCGGACCTGCTGTGACGCCGGTTTCATTTACGGCAGGGAGCCTCACCCTTTATGCCGGTGATCCGCTAGATGCCAACAGCAAGAAGCTTGAGCTGAATATCGACTCGACTAATAACACGCAAGCCGGTATCCGCGATGCCATTAACGCCAAGACCGCAACGAGTGGTTTTTCTGCCGGCTTGGTGACTGATGCGTCTGGAACTCGCCTGGTGATTAGCTCCTCGAATTCGGGCGATGGTAAAGATGTGCGGGTCATCAGTGCTGAAACAGCACCAGCCGCGGGCGGTAGTACATCACTAACAGCGCTTGAGTTCGCGGCTCCAAATGTGGCTGTTGCGCCAAGCTCTATCACTGGTGCAGCGGGTGTAATTACCCAGGCGAAGTCGGCAATTGTGTCGGTCGACGGCTTGCAGGTAACCCGTGAGAGCAACGTGATTGATGGTGTTGTTGATGGTGTTAAATTGACATTGACTTCCGCACAGTCACAAGCAGATATAGATGCGGGTAAAACGATCGCGCTGACCGTGGGGCAAGACAAGGCAGGCGTTAAAAGCAGTCTGCAAAAGTTCGTCGATGCCTATAACAAACTTTTCAATACCACTGCGCAATTGACCAGTGTTGTTCAGGTCGGCGAAGGGAAGGCACCTGTCACTGGGCCTTTGCTGGGCGATGCCACTGTTAGGGGGCTTCAGTCCGGTATTCGTTCAGAAATGTCGACCTTGCAGTCGGGCGAGGGCATTCGCGCCCTGGCGGATCTAGGGATTACTTCGCAAAAGGATGGCACGCTAAAACTTGATGCTACCAAGCTTGATGCAGCGCTTAATACCAATTTTGATAAGGTGGCTGGTTACCTTTCTGGTGATAAGGGGCTTATCGGCCGGCTTGGCTCTTTGGTTGAGGGCTATACCCGCAGTGCGGGTGTTCTTGATCAGCGGCAGAAAGGGTTGCAGTCGACCATCTCGGGTATTGATAAGCAGCGAACCGCGCTGGATTTGCGTATTGCTAAAGTTCAAGAGCGTTTGGTCAATCAGTACACGGCTATGGACACATTGGTAGCCAGGCTGAAAAAGACCAGTGAAAATTTAACTAGCCAGTTGGCCAGCCTGCCTGGCTTGGTCAAAAAGAGTAATTGATGAGCAAGTCACCTATCGATACCTACAAGCAAGTTAAAACAAGCCATGACGTATCGCCCTATCGCGCAGTGCAACTGCTCCTTGATGGCGCCATCGAGCGAGTTCTGTTAGCTCGGCAGGCTTTGAGTGAGGGGGATGTCGAGATACGCGGTATGGCAGTTGGAACTACTGTAACCATTCTAGGCGTGCTACAAGCCAGTCTTGATAAAGAGCAGGGCGGTGAGATCGCCGAGAATCTTGATGCGTTGTATGACTATATGACTCGACGTCTTGCTGGTGTTGCATTGGACAAAAATGCGAACAGTTTGGATGAGGTTTTGGTTTTGTTAGAGCAAATCAAGACTGCCTGGGATGGTATTGCTCCTGACCCTGATCCTGCCTTAACTCGTTAATACGTTTGAAAAAATGCTCAAGCTGAGCGCTGCTGTGCCGATAGATAGAGTATCGAGTAAGCACTCAGTGGAGCATTTATGAACGCAATGACAGCAATGCGCCAATATCAATCGGTTAATACCCAAGCTAAGGCCGTCGATGCCTCCCCTCATCGCTTGATCCAGATGCTGATGGAGGGGGGATTATCTCGTCTTGCCCAGGCGCGAGGCGCCATGGATCGTGGCCAGGTTGCAATCAAGGGCGAGTTGATTGGTAAGGCCATCGCTATTATCGGCGGCTTGCGCGAGGGATTGGATCTGGATAAAGGCGGGGAGGTAGCAGCCAACCTTGACCGACTTTACGAGTACATGATCACACGTTTGTTTGAAGCTAATTTGCATAATACCGTTGTGCCATTGGACGAGGTTGCAGTCCTCTTGCGCAATGTCAAAAGTGGTTGGGATGCTATCGCCCTCCACGATGGTTCTGCTCTTTGAGGAGCGTTTTTATGAGTCCTTCTGTGCAGCTTCTTGAGGCCACTGGTACCGCTTTGCGCGAAGCGCTGGTTGCTAAAGATTGGACTTCTATTGGTGATCTTGATCTGCAGTGTCGTCAGGCTGTCGACGAGGCTATGGTTGAGGCTGGTCGGGATGAGGCTGAATTGCGTCAGCGCATGCAGACCCTAGTTGACCTGTATCGTGAATTGGTACTCGTTTGTCAGGCTGAACAGCAGCGACTGGCTGATGAACTGCGTCAACTGAACCACTCTCAGCAGGGTGCCAAGGTTTATCAGCTGTTTGGTTAAGCGCTTTCAATTAAAGGGTTTGTCCTGTCTATCTGTGTTGAGCCTGTATGGGCTCGTGTCTTTGCAGCGAGTTTTCGGCGCTGCCCCTCCTGTAATCGATGTATTGACAGTCTTGGCAAAATAATCACGCCATAAAATTGACTATGGTGTGGGTTTTGACTTTACTAGTGGCCAAGTACTGGCGCCAGTGAGCAAAATTCTCGCGCAGCCTCCCTCCAAACCGTCGAGTTAGAAAAACAAGATGTGGCGTGAAACCAAGATTCTTCTGATTGACGACAATACCGAGCGCCGCCGCGATCTCGCGGTCATTCTCAGTTTTCTCGGCGAAGAGCATCTCGTCTGCACCAGTCAAACCTGGCGCGAGGCTGTCGAGGGTTTGACCTCCAGCCGTGAAGTCCTGACTGTGCTGCTTGGCAATGTTGAGTCCAAGGGCGGTGCGTTTGAGTTGCTCAAGCAGTTGGCGGTGTGGGATGAGTTTCTGCCGCTGCTGTTGATCGATGAGCAGGTGCCTGTCGAATGGGCGGAGGAGGTGCGTCGGCGTGTGCTGGCCAGCCTGGAGATGCCGCCTAGCTACAACAAGTTGCTCGACTCTTTGCATCGTGCCCAGGTGTATCGCGAGATGTACGACCAGGCGCGTGAGCGCGGTCGGCAGCGCGAGACCAACCTGTTTCGCAGTCTGGTGGGCACCAGTCGCGCCATTGGTCAGGTTCGGCAAATGATGCAGCAGGTGGCCGATACCGAGGCTAGCGTGTTGATTCTTGGCGAGTCCGGCACTGGCAAAGAGGTTGTCGCGCGTAACCTGCACTATCACTCCAAGCGTCGCGAAGGGCCTTTTGTGCCGGTTAACTGCGGCGCCATTCCTGCGGAGTTGCTGGAAAGCGAATTGTTCGGCCATGAGAAAGGCGCGTTTACCGGGGCCATTACCAGCCGTGCAGGGCGCTTCGAGTTGGCCAATGGCGGCACCCTGTTTCTTGATGAGATCGGCGACATGCCGCTGCCGATGCAGGTCAAGCTGCTGCGGGTTCTGCAGGAGCGGACCTTCGAGCGGGTTGGCAGCAACAAGACCCAGAACGCCGACGTACGCATCATTGCCGCCACCCACAAGAATCTGGAGCAGATGATCGAGACGGGTAGCTTCCGTGAGGATCTGTTCTATCGCCTGAACGTCTTCCCCATCGAAATGGCGCCCCTGCGTGAGCGGGTCGAGGACATTCCGCTGCTGATGAATGAATTGATCTCACGGATGGAGATCGAAAAACGCGGTTCGATTCGCTTCAACTCCGCCGCCATCATGTCGCTCTGTCAGCACGACTGGCCGGGCAACGTGCGTGAGCTGGCCAACCTGGTAGAGCGCATGGCGATCATGCATCCCTATGGCGTGATTGGGGTGATGGAGCTGCCGAAGAAGTTCCGTTATGTCGATGATGAAGACGAGCAGATGGCCACTAGCTTGCGCGAGGAGTTGGAAGAACGCGCGGCGCTGAATGTCGGCTTGCCGGGTGTGCACAGCCCCGCCAGCTTGCCGGCGGAAGGCCTGGATCTGAAGGACTACCTGGGCAATCTCGAACAGGGCCTGATTCAACAGGCGCTGGATGAGGCCGGCGGTGTGGTTGCCCGCGCCGCTGAGCGTCTGCGCATTCGCCGCACCACCCTGGTGGAGAAGATGCGCAAGTACGGGATGAATCGTCGGGACGATGATGAACAGTCGGATGATTGACGCGTCGTTTTAGATTTTTCTTATGCTATTGATTTTAAACGATATTTTTTTAGGCACGGGTTTTGCTAATCCTCTTGTACTAGACCGTCAAATGACGGCTCGCCGTGCGAGAGATGAGTATGAACCCAGTCGTCCGCCCCCCCTCCGTCGCTGAATTGCCACTGCCGGTTGCTACTGACCCGGCCGTGCGCGCCGATCTGGAACAGACGTTTGCGCTGTTCAATCAGATGTCCACGCAGCTGAGCGAGTCCTACACCATGATGGAGGCGCGGGTCGCCGAGCTGAAAGGGCAGTTGGCTCTAGTCAGTGCCCAGCGCATGCAGGAGCTTGCCGAGAAGGAGCGCTTGGCCCATCGGCTGCAGAGCTTGCTGGACCTGTTGCCCGGTGGGGTGGTGGTGCTGGACGGGCAGGGCGTGGTGCGCGAAGCCAATCCAGCAGCTTGTGGTTTGTTGGGCAAGCCGCTGGCGGGCATGCTCTGGCGCCAGGTAATTGCTCGCAACTTCGCACCGCGCAAAGACGACGGCCATGAAATTTCCCTTAAGGATGGTCGGCGCCTGTCCCTGGCGACCCGTTCGCTGAGTGCTGAGCCGGGTCAACTGATTTTGCTCACCGACCTGACAGAAACCCGGCGCCTGCAAGACCAACTGTCTCGGCACGAGCGTTTGTCGGCACTGGGCCGAATGGTTGCCTCGTTGGCCCATCAAATTCGTACCCCCCTGTCCGCAGCGCTGTTGTATGCCAGTCATTTGACTGAGCAGGTGTTGCCGGTGGACCAGCAACAGCGTTTTGCCGGGCGCCTGAAAGAGCGCCTGCATGAGTTGGAGCATCAGGTGCGCGACATGCTGGTGTTCGCCCGTGGCGATTTGCCCTTGCCGGATCGTCTGGCGCCAAAAACCTTCTTCGCGGCCTTGCGTGCCGCGGCCGAGCCTCATGTGCAGGGGCATGCGGTGCGTTGGCAGTGCGACAGTCATACAGGTGAGTTGCTGTGCAATCGCGACACCTTGGTCGGTGCCGTGCTCAACTTGGTCGAGAATGCGCTGCAGGCTGCAGGCCCGCAGGCGCGTCTAAAAGTGCATCTATACAGCCGTGGCCAGCAGCTGCGCCTGTGCATCAGTGATAACGGTGAAGGTATCGACAGTGCCACCTTGGAGCGCCTGGGCGAGCCGTTCTTTACCACCAAGACCACCGGCACAGGCCTTGGGGTTGCAGTGGTCAAGGCCGTTGCCCGTGCCCATCAAGGCGATTTGCTTCTGCGCTCGCGTCCGGGCCGTGGCACCTGCGCCATTCTCACTCTGCCGCTGATTGCTGCGGCCCAGCCGGTTATCCAGGAGTAATTGTCATGGTTGCCAAAGTGCTGTTGGTCGAGGATGACCGCGCCCTGCGTGAAGCGCTGGCCGATACCCTGCAGTTGGGTGGGCATGCCTATCGGGCGGTGGATTGCGCCGAGTCGGCCTTGCTGGCGCTGGCGCAGGAACCCTTTAGTCTGGTGGTCAGCGACGTCAATATGCCGGGCATGGACGGCCATCAATTGCTGGCTCTGGTGCGTCAGCGCTACCCGCAATTGCCGGTGCTGCTGATGACTGCTTTTGGCGCGGTGGAGCGGGCGGTAGACGCCATGCGTCAGGGGGCAGCGGATTACCTGGTTAAGCCCTTCGAGCCCAAGGCCCTGCTGGATCTGGTGGCTCGTCATGCTCTGGGTCATGCGTCGGTCTCCGATGGTGAGGGGCCGGTAGCCAATGAGCCGGCCAGTCAGCAGCTGTTGGAGCTGGCGTCCCGTGTGGCGCAGAGCGATTCCACGGTGTTGATTTCTGGCGAGTCAGGTACCGGTAAGGAGGTGCTGGCGCGCTATATCCACCAGCAGTCGCCGCGGGCCAACAAGCCTTTTGTGGCGATCAACTGTGCGGCGATTCCCGACAACATGCTGGAAGCCACTTTGTTCGGTCACGAGAAGGGTGCTTTCACCGGGGCGGTGGCGGCGCAGCCGGGCAAGTTTGAGCTGGCCGAAGGCGGTAGCATTCTGCTCGACGAAATTTCCGAGATGCCCCTGGCGCTACAGGCCAAGTTGCTGCGAGTACTGCAGGAGCGCGAAGTAGAGCGGGTTGGTGCGCGCAAGCCAATCATTCTGGATATCCGGGTGATCGCCACCACCAACCGCGACCTCGCCGCCGAAGTGGCGGCTGGGCGCTTCCGTGAAGATCTTTACTATCGCTTGTCGGTATTCCCGCTGGCGTGGCGGCCTTTGCGCGAGCGCACTGCCGACATTCTGCCGCTGGCCGAGCGACTGTTGGGTAAGCACGTCAAAAAAATGAATCACGCACTGGTACGCTTCTCGCCCCAGGCGCAAGCGTGCCTGATCGCTCATCCGTGGCCGGGCAATGTGCGTGAGTTGGATAACGCCATTCAGCGTGCGCTGATCCTGCAGCAAGGTGGTTTGGTCCAGCCGCAGGACCTGTGCCTTGGTACGCCCATTGGCCAGGCTATTGCGCCGCAGTCTTTGGCGCCGGTTTTGTTGGCGGTGCCGACGACGAGCCTGCCGTTGCCCGTTGAGTCTGTGGTCGTGGCCGGGGCCTTGGGTGATGACCTGCGCCGTCGTGAGTTCGAGCTGATCATCGACACCCTGCGCGCCGAGCGTGGCCGCCGTAAAGAAGCGGCCGAGCGCCTGGGCATCAGTCCGCGCACCCTGCGTTACAAGCTGGCGCAGATGCGCGATGCCGGTATGGATGTGGAAGCCTTTCTGTTCGCCAGCTAGCGCATTCAGCTAGCGGACGCCGAGGCCCGGATGCGTTATGCGCCTCCGGGCTTTTGCATTTGCGGGGCGAATAAGTTTTTTGGCGCTCTGGCCCTCTTCTTGCAATCACCTCCATATCGCGCCGCGAAGCGTCAAAAAAACGCGGCCAATGGAGGAAGGTCATGAGCCAAGGTATCGAATTCAATCGCCTGATGTTGGAAATGCGCTCCATGCAAACGGAGGCGATGGCTCGTCCCAAACCTGCCGCCAGTGCGCAGGAAGTCGGTGCGCCGAGTTTCTCCGATATGCTCGGTCAGGCGGTCGGCAAGGTGAATGAAACCCAGAAGGCCTCCAACCAATTGGCCAATGCGTTCGAGGTGGGGCAGAGCGGGATTGACCTGACCGACGTGATGATCGCGTCGCAGAAAGCCAGCGTGTCTTTTCAGGCCATGACCCAGGTTCGCAACAAGCTGGTTCAGGCCTATCAAGACATCATGCAGATGCCGGTTTAAGAGTGAGATTGAATCATGGCCGAAGCTGCCTTGGATAATTTGCCAACCACCACCGGCGTTGACGCTAAGCCGCCACTGTTTGGTTTGAGCTTTCTGGAAAATCTCGCCGACATGCCGATGCTGCGTCAGGTCGGTTTGCTCGTGGGCCTGGCTGCCAGCGTGGCCATCGGCTTTGCCGTGGTGTTGTGGTCACAGCAACCG
>NKIE01000652.1 GCA_002256055.1 Pseudomonas sp. PGPPP3
CCCCAAGAAGCCTGCAGTCAGGAAGAAGCCCACGGCGTTGTGACCGTACCACCATTGCACCATGGCATCGGTTGCGCCCGAGTACAGTGAGTAGGACTTGGTCAGGGTGACCGGCAGTTCCAGGTTGTTCACCAAGTGCAGCAGAGCCACGGTGATGATGAACGCGCCAAAGAACCAGTTACCGACATAGATGTGCTTGGTGGTCCGCTTCATTACGGTCCCGAAGAACACGATCGCGTAGCTGACCCAAACAATGGTGATCAGGATATCGATCGGCCATTCCAGCTCGGCATATTCCTTGGAGCTGGTTAGACCAAGCGGCAAGGTAATAGCTGCGAGCAGGATCACCAGTTGCCAGCCCCAGAAGGTGAAACCCGCCAGTTTGCCGGCGAATAGCCGGGTCTGACAGGTGCGCTGTACTGAGTAGTACGAGCAGGCGAACAGTGCGCAACCGCCAAAGGCGAAGATCACTGCGTTGGTGTGCAACGGGCGCAAGCGGCCGAAGCTGGTCCATGGTAGGCCAAAGTTAAGATCCGGCCACGCGAGTTGCGCGGCAATGAATACGCCGAGTCCCATCCCGACGATTCCCCAAATCACCGTCATAATGGCGAATTGGCGGACCACCCTGTAGTTGTAGGCGGTACTGGTTGTTGTGTTCATGTATGGGCTTCCATCCACGGTTATTGGCAGATTCTTCTAAAAAGCAGGGTAAGCATGGTCAAAGGCGTAATTGGCGATATTGACAGGGGTCAATGTCCGCAAGGTCAGTGCGGACAATACGGTCAGGAGGAGGATGGGCCGTGGCTGTGGAACAGGCCTCTAGGTGTTGTCCACGGCTGCTTGATTCTCGCGCACGGGGCGGGTGCGCCGATGGACAGTCCGTTCATGCAGGCGATGGCTGAAAGCCTTGCTGCGCGTGGGGTTGCGGTGCTGCGCTTCGAGTTCGCTTATATGGCATTGCGGCGGGCTGGCGGGGGCAAGCGGCCACCCAACCCACAGGCCCAATTGCTGGAGCAATGGCGGCAGGTGTACCAGCAGCTGCGACAGACAGTCGCGGGCCCACTGGCGATCGGTGGCAAGTCAATGGGCGGACGCATGGCGAGCATGCTGGCTGATAAGTTGGGTGTGGACGGTCTGGTTTGCCTGGGGTATCCCTTTTACGCAGCAGGTAAGCCGGAAAAGCCACGGGTAGCCCATCTCGCTGACCTAAAGACCCCGACGCTGATCATTCAGGGGGAGCGTGATGCGCTGGGCAATCGAGCGACGGTGGCGGGCTATCAGCTGTCGAGTGCGATTGAATTACTTTGGCTGGCAGCGGCCGATCATGACCTCAAGCCCCTGGTCGTTTCGGGATTCACTCAGGCGCAGTATCTGGATCAGGCCGCCGATGCCATCGCGGCATTTATGCTGCAGCGGTCTGCCGCTGCAGCATCAGGCCTTTGATTTAGCGGTTGAAGCGCTCCACCAAGGAGAACTGGCCGTGGGCTGTTTCTAGCAAACGA
>NKIE01000653.1 GCA_002256055.1 Pseudomonas sp. PGPPP3
AGTCCGGTCTGGCCGAAGGCGAGATTTTCCAGCGCGCGACCTTGGAAGGTGTGCGTAACGAATTGCAGCGTCAGTACGTTTCCCAAGGCCGCTATTCGGCCACCATTGATGCCGAAGTGGTGCCGCAACCGCGTAACCGTGTTGCATTGAAAATTAATGTTAACGAAGGCTCGGTTGCTGCGATTCAACACATCAACATCGTTGGCAATAGCGTATTCCCAGAAGAAGACCTCAACGGCCTGTTTGAGTTGAAGACCACCAACTGGCTGTCGTTCTTCAAAAATGACGACAAGTATTCCCGTGAGAAACTCTCCGGTGACCTTGAGCGTCTGCGTTCCTACTACCTCGATCGCGGCTATATTCACATGGATATCACCTCGACTCAGGTATCGATTACCCCGGACAAGCAACACGTGTATGTCACCGTCAACGTTGATGAAGGTGACAAGTACACCGTGAGCGGCGTGAAACTCAGCGGTGACCTCAAAGTGCCGGAGAGTGAACTCAAGGCACTCTTGCTGGTGCGCGAAGGTCAGGTGTTCTCGCGCAAGCTGATGACTACGACGTCCGAGTTGCTGACTCGTCGACTGGGTAACGAAGGCTATACCTTCGCTAACGTCAACGGCGTACCGGAAGCCAATGATGACAACAACACAGTTGCCATCACCTTTGTGGTAGATCCGAGCAAGCGTGCTTACGTCAATCGCATCAACTTCCGTGGCAACACCAAGACTGAAGATGAAGTGCTGCGCCGTGAAATGCGCCAGATGGAAAATGGCTGGGCCTCGACTTACCTGATCGATCAGTCCAAGACCCGCCTGGAGCGTCTTGGCTACTTCAAAGAAGTGAACGTTGAAACGCCGAAAGTGCCAGGCAGCGATGATCTGGTCGACGTGAACTACAGCGTTGAAGAGCAGGCATCGGGTTCCATCACCGCCAGTGTGGGTTTTGCCCAGAACGCCGGTTTGATCCTCGGTGGTTCGATCAGCCAGAACAACTTCCTGGGTACCGGTAACAAGGTCAGCCTGGGCTTGACCAAGAGCGAATACCAGAGCGCCTACAACTTCGGCTTTGTTGACCCCTACTGGACGGTTGACGGTGTGAGCCTGGGTTACAACGCGTTCTTCCGCGAGACCGATTACGACGAGCTGGATACCGACGTATCGAGCTACTCCATTGACAGCCTCGGTGTCGGCGCCACCATCGGTTACCCGATCAGCGAAACCTCACGTCTGACTTATGGTCTGACCGCGCAGCAAGACTCACTTAATCCCGGTTATTATACGGTTCAGCAGATTCAGGACTTCCTGGATGCCGAAGGTACGGACTTTACCAACTTCAAGGCGTCCATCGGCTGGTCCGACTCGACCCTGAACAAGGGCGTCTTGGCCACTCGCGGTGCTTCCCAGAGTTTGGTGCTGCAAACCACGGTGCCTGGCAGTGATCTGTCGTTCTATAAGCTCGATTACCGTGCGCAGCTGTTCAAACCGCTAACTCAG
>NKIE01000654.1 GCA_002256055.1 Pseudomonas sp. PGPPP3
CACGCATGCCAGGAACAGACAGCAGATACAGAGTCTCTTGAATCGCGGCCCAATCCTCAGCCGATATCAGAACAGCGTTGTTGCGCTTGCCTGAAATCAGGATGGGTTGGTGCGATTCGGCAGATTGATCCATGAGCCGGTAGAGGTTTGTGCGTGCTTCACTTGCGGTTAGGGTTTGCATGGGGTCTAGCCTCCTATGTCATTACGCAACAGCGTACGGCAAAACGTACGTTTTGTTAATGTCATTTATCGGCCAGCGGGTTTAGGGTCAAAGCATCCTGCAGGTGATCGGGGGCTAGGTGCGCATAGCGCATGGTCATGGCCAAGCTGGAGTGCCCCAGGATCTTCTGCAGTACCAGGATGTTGCCGCCCCGCATAACAAAGTGGCTGGCAAAGGTATGGCGCAGCACATGGGTAGCCTGTCCGGTCGGCAATTTGATTGAGGTCGTTTCCAGCGCTCGGCTAAAGGTCAGCATGCAGTTGCTGAACAGGCCGTAATGCCTGAAATGCTTCTGCAGTTGCGCCTCTAGTGCCTTGTCTATCGGGATGCTGCGTGTCCGGCGTGACTTGGTATTGGCGAAGGTCACCGCGCCATTTTTCACCCGTTCAGGTGTTAGGGCTTGAGCTTCACCCCATCGAGCACCTGTCGATAGGCAGACACGGGCTATAAGCCCAATTCCCGGCGCTGTGTCGCGTGCATCGAGTGCGGCCAGCATCTCGTTGATTTGCGGCACTGACAGGAAAGAGAGGGGCCTTTCCTGCAGGCGTAGAGGCCGCACTTTAGCCAGTGGGTTTGGGTAGTCGATATCACCCAGGCGGAACAGTTCGTTGAAGACGGCTTTCAGGTAGCCCAGGCGGTTATTCATGGTCTTGCCCTGAATGCCCGATTCCATCAATGTGCGGCGAGTTTCGCAAAAGGCGTTGCCGGTAAAACTAGCCCCAATAGGATTGCCCAGGTCTATGGTCAGTTTCTGCAGGGTGCGAAGCAGGGCAGGGCCATCCGCTAGGGTGTGGCCGTGCAGGTTGTAGTAACGATCAACCAGCTCTGAGAGTCTGCGACGGTCTTTCGGTTTGGGTGACCAGTTCGGCGTTTCAATGGCCTTGGCTCGGCAAGTTGCTTCAAAGCGTTGTGCTTCGCCCTTGGTCTTGAGGGTCTTGCGATAGCGCTTGCCCTTGACGGGTTCAACGTCGACTTTCCAGCGTCCGTCTGGTAGTTGCTCAATGGTCATTAAACTGCGCGCCCCCATCTAATAGTGCGCTCCTGCAGTAGATCTTTGATGTGCAGATAAATGCCGTGCTCGCTCTTCCCTTTGGCCGCGTAGTGGTCGCGGATCACTGGCCAGCAGTCCCATTCCTTAAGGCTGGCCATGGCCTTTTTTGCGCCAACACGTTCCCGCGCCAACAGACTGACCATGTTGCCGATGAACAGATCCACGTTCTTGCCGCTGAAACCATTGGCGGTCTTGTAGTGGCGCTTGTAGGTGGTGTGGTCGACCA
>NKIE01000655.1 GCA_002256055.1 Pseudomonas sp. PGPPP3
GGTGGAGCGCGACGGCCAGAAGAAAATCATCATTGGCGACAAGGGTGAGCGGATCAAGCGCATCGGCATGGAAGCGCGCAAAGACATGGAAGTGCTGTTTGACTCCAAGGTCATGCTCAACCTCTGGGTCAAGGTCAAAGGTGGCTGGTCCGATGATGAGCGCGCACTACGTTCGCTGGGCTACGGCGACCTGTAGCAGACCGTTGAAAAACTACCTGCGTTGGCAGCGGTGCGTTAAAAAGGGCCTCAAAATGCTCATGTACTGCTCGTACACTGCGCTTTTTCGGCTATTTTTGCCTTGCTCTACCTGCCTCGCCTACGTTTTTCAACGCCCTGCCAGCCTCGCACATGCCGGCTGACGCGCAGCCGGCCTTCGTACTGCACAGCCGCGCCTACCGCGAGAGCAGTGCGCTGGTCGATCTGCTCACCCCACAAGGGCGTTTGCGCGCGGTGTTGCGCGGTGCCCGTGGTAAGGCCGGCAGCCTGGCGCGAGCCTTTGTGCCGCTGGAGATCGAACTGCGTGGGCGCGGTGAGCTAAAGACTGTTGGCCGGTTGGAAAGCGCTGGAATTCCCAATCTGTTGCACGGCGATGCACTGTTCAGCGGCCTGTACCTGAATGAACTGCTGATCCGCCTGTTGCCCGCCGAAGATCCGCATCCCGATGTTTTTGACCACTATGCCGCGACCTTGCTGGCGCGGGCCGCCGGGCGGCCGCTGGAGCCGCTGCTGCGGGCGTTTGAGTGGCGTTTGCTGGACGATCTGGGCTATGGTTTCGCCCTCGATCAGGACCTCGCCGGCCAGCCGGTAACGGCCGATACGCTTTACCGCCTGCACCCCGATGCTGGCCTGGAAGCGGTCTTTGAACTGCAGCCCGGGGTTTTTTATGGCGCCGATCTACTGGCTATGGCCCAGGCTGACTGGTCCGCGCCTGGCGCGCTGGCTGCGGCCAAACGGCTGATGCGCCAGGCCTTGGCGCCCCATTTAGGTGGCCGGCCGCTGGTCAGCCGCGAGCTGTTTCTTTCTGCACCCAGAATCAACCTTAAGGACTCTCCCCGTGACTGACGCCCCTCGCATTTTGCTCGGTATCAACATCGATCACGTCGCCACCCTGCGCCAAGCCCGTGGCACCCGTTATCCGGACCCGGTCAAGGCCGCCCTGGACGCCGAGGAGGCAGGTGCCGATGGCATTACCGTGCACCTGCGTGAAGACCGCCGGCATATCCAGGAGCGCGATGTTCGCGTCCTCAAAGAGGTGCTGCAGACGCGGATGAACTTCGAGATGGGCGTCACCGAAGAGATGCTGGCGTTTGCCGAAAGCATTCGCCCGGCCCACGTTTGCCTGGTACCGGAAACTCGTCAGGAACTGACCACCGAAGGCGGCCTGGACGTGGCTGGCCAGGAAGCGCGGATTCGCGCGGCAGTCGAGCGGCTGGCACGCATCGGTTGTGAGGTGTCATTGTTTATCGACGCCGAACCGTTGCAAATCGAAGCCGCG
>NKIE01000656.1 GCA_002256055.1 Pseudomonas sp. PGPPP3
GACCTGCTCAGCGAAACCCGCACGGCCGCCCTGCTGGCCAAGGCCACGGCCGGCTCAGCTACTGCCCTGGACGCCCATCGCGCCCTGCGCCTAGCCACCCTGAATGGCGCCCGAGCCCTGGGCCTGGAGGCACACACTGGCTCGCTGGAAGTGGGCAAGATGGCTGATCTGCTGGCCTTCGACCTCTCGGGCCTGGGCCTGCAGCCGGTGTATGACCCGGTCTCGCAACTAATTTACGCGGGCAGCCGCGAAGCAATAAAACATGTCTGGGTCGGTGGTAAGCAGTTGCTCGACAACCGCCAGCTAACCCGCCTGGACGAGGAACGCCTGCTGGCGACCGCCCGCCAGTGGGGCGAGCGCATCGCGGCCCGCTAATTCATTATTCTTAAGTCTTCATTTACAGGTGCTGATATGAGCAACGTCGACCACGCCGAAATCGCCAAATTCGAAGCCCTGGCGCACCGCTGGTGGGACCGCGAAAGCGAGTTCAAGCCACTGCACGACATCAACCCGCTGCGGGTCAACTGGATTGACGAGCGCGTCAGCCTGGCCGGAAAGAAGGTGCTCGATATCGGCTGCGGCGGCGGCATCCTCAGTGAGGCCATGGCCCTGCGTGGCGCCACGGTCACCGCCATCGACATGGGCGAAGCCCCCCTGGCGGTTGCCCGCCTGCATCAGCTGGAATCCGGTGTGTCGGTCGACTACCGGCAGACCACCGCCGAAGCCCTGGCCGAGGAAATGCCCGAGCAGTTCGACGTAGTCACCTGCCGGGAGATGCTCGAACACGTACCCGACCCCTCCTCGGTGATCCGCGCCTGCCACGCCATGGTCAAGCCGGGCGGCCAGGTCTTCTTCTCCACCATCAACCGCAACCCCAAGGCTTACCTGTTTGCGATTGTCGGCGCCGAATACCTGATGCGCCTGCTGCCGCGCGGCACCCATGACTTCAAAAAGTTTATTCGCCCTTCTGAACTGGGCGCCTGGAGCCGTGACACCGGCCTGCAGGTTAAAGACATCATCGGCCTGACCTACAACCCGCTGCTCAAGCACTACAAGCTGTCCAGCGATGTCGACGTCAACTACATGATTCAGACCCTGAAGGAAGACTGATGCGCCTGCGTGCTGTGCTTTTCGACATGGACGGCACCCTGCTCGACAGCGCGCCGGACTTTATCGCCGTGTGCCAGGCCATGCGCCAGGCCCGCGACTTACCACCGGTAGCCGAGCACCTGGTTCGCGACCAGGTCTCCGGCGGCGCTCGCGCCATGGTCGCCAGCGCCTTCGCCATGGCCCCCGAGGCCGACGGCTTCGAGGACCTGCGCCAGGAGTTCCTGGAGCGCTACCAGCAGCACTGCGCCATCCTCACCCGCCCGTATGCCGGCATCGAGTCACTGCTGGCCGACATCGAGCACGCCAAACTGATCTGGGGCGTGGCCACCAACAAGCCACTGCGCTACGCCGAACCAATCATGCAGCAACTTGGCCTGGC
>NKIE01000657.1 GCA_002256055.1 Pseudomonas sp. PGPPP3
GATGTGCCGCAGGCGCGGAGCCGCTGCCATTTGGATGAACTGGATTTCAGTCCGATGCGCACCACTTACTTCCTCAGTCGCGAGACGGTGATTCCGTCCAAGCGCTTGGGTATGGCGCGCTGGCGCGAAACCCTGTTTGCCTTCCTGTTGAAGAATGCCAACAGCAACCTGCGTTTCTTCAAGTTGCCGTTGAATCGGGTGATCGAGCTGGGTACCCAGGTCGAGATCTAATTCATCAGGGCATGAAAAAAGGGCTTGTCGGTATCCCCGGCAAGCCCTTTTTGTTTGTCTGCAGTACGCCTTATTTGCGCTCTGGCACCATCAGGTCCATAGCGTTATCGCGAACCACATGCTTGTGATACAGCGCGGCAACGGTGTGCAGGCCGATCAGCCAGTAACCGACAGTGCCGGCCAGTTCATGCAGTTCCTTGATCTGACTGCCGAGTTCGGGGTTTTCGCTGATCAGCGGCGGTAGCTCCAGACCGAAGAACGGGATCGGCTTGCCAAAGGCGCTGAGAATCAGCCAGCCGGCCAGAGGGGCGCCAATCATCAGCAGGTAAAGGGCCAAGTACATCAGTTTGGCCAGTTTTTCCTGCAGTACGGGTGGTGCTGGTTGAATTTTCGGCGTTGGGGCAATCACGCGGGCGAGAATGCGTAGCCAAACCAGAGCAAAGATGCTCAAGCCGAGCATGAAGTGCCACTGCTTGAGGCCTTCGCGCATGTCGCTGCCCTTGGGGAAGTAACCCTTGAGCTCGATGCAGGCATATACGCCAACAATCAGAATCAACATCAGCCAGTGCAGGCTAATGGACAGGGTTCCAAAGCGGGTTTCGGTGTTTTTCCAGCTCATCTTGGCTCCTTGGTGAGATTGCCTGCAGGGTGGCGGCAGGCTGGTGGGCTGTGCGTGCAGTTTTCAGGGAGGGGGTGTAAATAATAATGCCCGCGGTGGAGTGGATCAGACTACAGTTGGCGGGCGTTTGTCGAGTTGCTGCAGATCATGGGTTGTTGATTTGCCGCGCTTGGATAGCTTGCATCAGGCGGGCGGAGAGTGCGGGATAATTTTCATCGAAGTGGTGGCCACCCGACAATTGCAGGCGTTCGCCGTGGTTTTCGGCTTGTGTGCAGCCGCTTTCGGCGATTTCTTCGCTGCCGTACACGCACACTACTTTACCGCCTGGTAGTTTGCCCAACTCAGGGGCAGTAGGGGCCTCCTGCCCAGCTTTACCCAGCCAGCCTTGCACTTCGATCTCAAAGCTCCCGCTGCGGGCCAGGGCCAGCAGTAGCAGGCTGCTGACCTGCTGCTGATCGCTGGCGGGCAGGCGGTTATACAACGCTGGCAGCACATCGGCGCCAAAGGAATAGCCGGCCAGCACAAAGTGCTTGGCGCCCCATTTCTCCCGGTATTGCTGCATCAGTAGGGCCAGGTCTTGGCTGGCTTGTTCTGGGCTCTTGTGCACCCAGAAGTAGCGCATGGCGTCGATACCG
>NKIE01000658.1 GCA_002256055.1 Pseudomonas sp. PGPPP3
ACCTTTGCCATGATGTGCTACGCCATCATCCATTGCCGCTCACTGGAAAAAGCCCTGACCCGCGGCGGCCTGTTCTACAGCCTGTTCCCCGACGCGCCGAGCATTAGCCTCAGCCGTGAAGGCGACTGGGCTCGCCTGACCGTGGACGACTCGACCCTCTGGGACCCGGACCACTTTCTGGTGGAAAGCCTGCTGGTGATCTGGCATCGCCTCGGCAGTTGGCTGATCGGCCAGCGCATCCGCCTGGAAGAAGCCACCTTCGCCTACCCGGAGCCGGCCCACAGCGGCGAATATCAACGCCTGTTCCCCTGCTCTCGGCGCTTTGCCGCCGGCAGCACCAGTTTGCTATTTCAAGCCCGTTACCTGGCCATGCCGCTGCTGCAGGACGAGCGCACCCTCAAGCAGTTCCTCCAGCATTCACCCGCCGACCTGCTGGCCCGCCCGGACGGCGGTGACAGCCTGATCAGCCAGATCCGCCGCCTGCTCGGCCGCGATTGCAGCGCCTGGCCGGACCTGGAAGCCGTGGCCCGCCAGCTGCACATGAGCCCGCAAACCCTGCGCCGCCACCTGAGTGAGGAAGGCTCCAGCTTTCAGGAATTGAAAGATCACCTGCGCCGCGACCTGGCCATCTACCACCTGGGCCGCAGCGACCTGTCGATCCAGGACATCGCCGAGCAACTGGGCTTTTCCGAGCCCTCGGCCTTTCACCGCGCGTTTAAAAAGTGGACCGGCCTCACCCCCGGCGCCTACCGCGCCAATCAGGAAGGCTGATACGCCCATGCCTGCCGGCGAAGTTGCCCTGCGGCCTGTTACACTGCGCCTCTTTTTGTAGTGGCTACCACCATGACTGATCCGATTCGCCTGTCCAAACGCCTTGCCGAGCTGGTCGGCTGCTCACGCCGTGAAGCCGAGCTGTACATCGAGGGCGGCTGGGTCAGCGTGGACGGCCAAATCGTCGAAGAGCCGCATTTCAAAGTGGCCGACGAGACCGTCGCCCTGCACCCGGAGGCGGTCCTCACGCCCCAGGAGCCGATCACCCTGCTGCTGCACAAACCAGCCGGGCAAACACCGGAACAGGCCGAGCAGCTGCTGAAAAAGGCCAACCAAAGCGCCCTCGACCTCTCAGCGGTGCGCCCTCTGCAACGCCACTTCGAGCGCCTGACCCTGTGCCTGCCGCTGGACACCGACGCCTGCGGCCTGCAGGTTTTCACCCAGAACTGGAGCGTGTCGCGCAAGCTCAGCGACGACGCCAAGAAGCTGGAACAGGAGTACATCGTCGAAGTCAGTGGCGAACTGCAAGCCCACGGCCTCAAGCGCCTGGCCCACGGCCTGAACTTTCGCGGCAAACCACTGGCGCCCTGCAAGGTCAGCTGGCAGAACGAAACGCGCCTGCGCTTCGCCTTGAAAAACCCGTTGCCTGGGCAAATTCGCCACATGTGCGAAAGCGTTGGCCTCAAGGTCATCACCCTCAAGC
>NKIE01000659.1 GCA_002256055.1 Pseudomonas sp. PGPPP3
AGGCCTATCAAGCGCTCGATCTGCAACCGCGCATCGCTCTGGCCCTGGGCAACAGTGAAGCCCTCAAGCGCAGCCTGCAGGACGGCTACGGCGTGGCCTGGATTTCCGAACTGGCGGTGCAAGCTGAACTGCGCAGCGGTGAGTTGGTGCACCTGCCCGTCAGCGGCCTGAGCATGCGCCGCGATCTGCACGCCGTGTGGCGCCGTGAGCACAGCCTGAGTCCGGCGGCCAACGCACTGCTGACGCAGGTGCAAGAAGCCCTCAGCACCCGCAAGGGCAATATCAAAACTTTTTGATATTGCCCTTGCGGGGCTGTTTTTCCTTACCTAGACTGCGCTGCATGAACCTGCGCGCCCCCCAACTTCGCTTCGAAGCCAGTGATGAGCTCGCCAGCCTGTGCAAGGCCGGCGGCGACCCGCTGCGCCTGAACATCCTGCGCGCCCTGGCTAACGATTCGTTTGGCGTGTTGGAACTGGCGCAGATCTTCGCCACCGGCCAATCCGGCATCAGCCACCACTTGAAGGTGTTGGCCCAGGCCGGCCTGGTGGCCACACGTCGCGAAGGCAACGCCATCTTTTATCGCCGCGCCCTGCCGCACAGCGAGCTGTTCGGCGGTAAATTGCACGCCGCCCTACTGGATGAAGTGGAAAGCCTGCAGCTGCCGGACGCGGTACAAACCCGCATCGCCGCCGTGCATGCCCAGCGCGCCGCTGCCAGCCAGGACTTTTTTGCGCGCATGGCCGACAACTTCCAGGCCCAGCAGGACCTGATCGCCGGCCTGCCACAGTACCGCGACAGCCTGCTGGCCCTGCTCGACTCACTGAGTTTTGCCGATGACGCCAGCGCCGTGGAGATCGGCCCCGGCGACGGCGCCTTTCTGCCCGAGCTGGCGCGTCGCTTCCAGCAGGTCAGTGCTCTCGACAACAGCCCGGCGATGCTCGACCTGGCGCGCCAGCGCTGCCTCGACGAAGGCCTGGAAAATGTTCAGCTAGCCTTGGCCGATGCCCTCGGCGAAGACGCGCTCAGCGCCGACTGCGTGGTACTGAACATGGTGCTGCATCACTTTGCGGCGCCGGCCGAAGCGATCAAACAGCTGGCGCGGCGGGTCAAGCCCGGCGGCAGCCTGCTGATCACCGAGCTGTGCAGCCACAACCAGAGCTGGGCCCGCGAGGCCTGTGGCGATCTGTGGCTAGGCTTCGAGCAGGACGACCTCGCACGCTGGGCCGCCGCCGCCGGGCTGAACAGCGAAGAAAGTTTGTACATTGGCCTGCGCAATGGCTTCCAGATCCAGGTCCGTCATTTTCAGAAACCCACGGCGGCGTCCGCTGCCCGCTCCCTCCCTAATACCCAGATAGAACAGGAACTGCGCTGATGAGCGAATACTCCCTTTTCACCTCCGAGTCCGTGTCTGAAGGGCATCCGGACAAGATCGCCGACCAGATTTCCGATGCGGTACTGGACGCCATCAT
>NKIE01000660.1 GCA_002256055.1 Pseudomonas sp. PGPPP3
ACCAGATCGGCCCAGCGTGCTAGTTCGATATGGCCCATGGCGGCCTCGGCGCTGGGGTCGAGCAGTTCGGTGTGCACGGGGTTGCCGGACAGCGCCTGCAGCGTTAGCGGGGTGATGAACTCCTGACCGCCGGCGGTCATCACGACCTGGACTTCGGCGCCCTGATCGCGCAGCCGGCGAATCAGCTCGGCGCTCTTGTACGCCGCAATACCGCCACCAACGCCGAGGACGATGCGTTTCCGATACAGCCGCTGCATAGGTCTGCCTTGTAACCAGATGGAGTGGTGCCGCAGCGCGTTTTCCCGGCAGGCTGCCAGGCTCAGCGCCGCGCAAAAGTTGGGCTACGATATCACAGCGCCTGCACGGGAACAGCGGGCCGACTCGACAGGGAGGTGCTATGAGTATTCGCGATTGGCCTGCGGCTGAGCGGCCGCGAGAGAAGCTGTTGCAGTTGGGCGCAACGGCATTGAGTGATGCCGAGCTGCTGGCGATTTTCTTGCGCACCGGGGTGGCGGGGCAGAGTGCGGTGGATCTGGCGCGCTTTCTGCTCGCTGACTTTGGCAGCCTGCGCGCGCTGCTGGAGGCTGACCTCAGCTCTTTTAGTCAGCGCCTGGGGCTGGGGCCGGCCAAATTCGCCCAGTTGCAGGCGGTGCTGGAGATGGCTCGCCGCCATCTGGCCGAGCGCCTGCGCCGCGATTCGGCCCTGGAAAGCCCGCAGGCCGTGCGTGACTACCTCAAGGCGCGTTTGCGCCACGAACCCCATGAAGTCTTCGCCTGCCTGTTTCTTGATGCCAAGCACCGGGTGCTGGCGTTCGAGGTGCTGTTTCACGGCAGCATTGATGGCGCCAGCGTTTACCCGCGGCAGGTGGTCAAGCGTGCCCTGGCGCATAACGCCGCCGCGTTGATCCTGACCCACAACCATCCGTCCGGGGTGGCCGAACCGAGTCAGGCCGATCGGGTGCTGACCCGGCGCCTGAAAGAGGCTCTGGAGCTGGTGGATGTGCGCGTGCTTGATCACTTTATCGTCGGCGATGGCGAGCCGCTGTCCATGGCCGAGTACGGCTGGCTGTAAGCGTGCGACGAATGGTCGGGGCCTGGTTACGCCCCGTGCCGCATGGGGATAGGCGCTTTGACGGCGGCCGCGGTGCACTAGAAAGCGCCACTGTTCTTGCTGCAAGGGGGTGTTTCTGATATAAAGGCGCGCTCTTTTCTAGGGGCCCGGTTCCTCCGCTTTATAGGCGTGGCCGGTAAGACCCTGAAAAAACGTGGCGCCGAGCGCCAAATGACTTTGAGTTTAAGCGGCCAACCCATGCCGGGTTGGGCATGTGGTTTTAGAGGGCTGATGTATGTCGAGAGTCTGTCAAGTTACCGGTAAGGGTCCGGTAACCGGGAATAACATTTCCCACGCAAACAACAAAACCCGTCGTCGTTTCCTGCCGAACCTGCAGCATCACCGCTTCTGG
>NKIE01000661.1 GCA_002256055.1 Pseudomonas sp. PGPPP3
GACGCGCCGCCGAACACCACCACCAGGAAGGTGTCGACGATGTACAGCGAGCCGGCCGTCGGCCCGGTGGAGCCGATGGTGGTGAACGCCGCACCGGCCACACCGGCCACGCCACAGCCAAGGGCAAAGGTCATGCGGTCGACCTTCTTGGTGTTGATCCCCACGGCGCGGCTCATCACCCGGTTCTGCATGGTGGCGCGCACCTGCAAACCCCAGCGCGAGCGGTAGAGCATGAGGAAGATGGTCGAGGTGAGGACAAAGGTCAGGGCCATCACAAACAGGCCGTTAAGGGGGATGTCGACGTTTTCGCTGGGGTTCCACGAACCCATCAGCCAATCCGGCAAGGTGGCGCTGACTTCCCGTGCACCGAAGATCGAACGGAACGCCTGCTGCATCACCAGCGACAAGCCCCAGGTCGCCAGCAAGGTGTCCAGCGGTCGCTGGTACAGCTTGCTGATCATCGCCCATTCGGCGAGCCAGCCAATCGCCCCGGCAATCAGGAACGACAGGACAATGGCGAGAAAAAAGTAGTACGGCTGGAAACCGGGCGCGTAGTGCTCGGTCAAGCTCGACAGCACGTAGGTGGTGTAGGCACCAATGGTGAGGAACTCACCGTGGGCCATGTTGATCACGCCCATCTGGCCGAAAATAATCGCCAGCCCCAACGCCATCAGCAGCAACACGCAGAACACGGACAGACCGTTGAAACCCTGCATGGCCGCGATGGCACCAAATTCCGATAGCCATTCCATGATGCTGCTCTCCTGGCGAGAGGAAGGTTTAAAACCCCCGCGACCCATATGAGTCGCGGAGGTAAACGGAGGTTACTGGTAGCCTTTAGGGAACGGATTCGGCTCGATCAGGCCCGACTCGTACACCACTTTGAATTGACCGGTTGGCAGCACTTCGCCGATGCGGGTCTTGCTCCACAGGTGATGGTTGTCGTGGACTTTGACGTAGCCTTCAGGGGCTGTGTTCAGCTCGATGCCAGGGGAAGCGGCAACCACTTTATCGACATCAAAGCTGCCGGCTTTTTCCACCGCGGCTTTCCACAACCATGGGCCGAGGTAGGCGGCCTGGGTCACGTCACCGATCACCGAATCTTGGCCGTACTTGGCTTTGAAGGCTTCAACGAAGGCTTTGTTGTTGGGGTTGTCGAGGCTCTGGAAGTACTTCATCGAGGCGTAGAAACCTTCCATGTTCTCGCCACCAATGCCGAGCAATTCATCCTCGGTCACCGACAGGGTCAGCAGGTTTTGTTTCTTTGCGGTCACGCCAGCGGCTTTCATCTGCTTGTAGAAGGCCACGTTGGAACCACCGACCACGGCGGTGAACACCACGTCAGGCTTTTTCAGTTTGACCTTGTTGATCAGCGAGCCGAACTGCGTGTTGCCCAGCGGGTAGTAGTCTTCACCGACGACGGTGCCGTGCAGCACGTTTTCAATGTGCTTGCGC
>NKIE01000662.1 GCA_002256055.1 Pseudomonas sp. PGPPP3
TTCATGGATGGCATCGACGGTATTGCCGGTGTTGAGGCGGTCACTGTTTGCCTGGGCGGTGCGCTGCTGTATTGGCTGCTGGGGCAGGGCAGTCTGGCGCTGCTACCTTTGCTGTTGGCGGCGGCCAGTGCCGGTTTCCTGTACTGGAACTTCCCGCCTGCGAAAATTTTCATGGGCGATGCGGGCAGCGGTTTTCTCGGCTTGGTGCTGGGCATCCTCTCGCTGCAAGCGGCCTGGGCGGCGCCGCAGTTGCTGTGGTGCTGGCTGATTCTGCTGGCGGTGTTTGTGGTGGATGCCACCTTCACGTTGCTGCGCCGGCTCATCCGCGGGGACAAGGTGTACGAGGCCCACTGCAGCCACGCCTACCAGTACGCCTCGCGCCGCCATGGTCGGCATTTGCCGGTGACGGTTGCGGTGCTGGCGATCAACCTGATTTGGTTGCTGCCTCTCGCGCTTCTGGTGGGAATGGGCTATCTAGACGGTCTGCCAGGCTTCTTGCTGGCAAGTGGGCCGTTGATCTTTCTGGTCATCAAGTACGACGCAGGCAAGCAAGAGTAGTGAATAATGCCCAGGACAAGTAAGCACGGACGGGAGTGAGCGTGGCACGGACAAAGGATAAAGACGGCATTGTGTTGCGCGACCGGCTGGTTGGGTTGCGCCGTCGCTATAAACGAATTCTGCAGCTCTGCGCGGATGTGGTGCTGGTCTGGGTGGCTTTGTGGTTGGCGTTTGTGGTGCGCCTGGGCATCGAGCGGCCCATCGACCCTTTTGGTGACTACGCCTGGCTGTTCCTGATTGCACCGGTTATCGCCATCCCCATTTTTATTCGCCTTGGCATGTACCGCGCGGTGATGCGCTATTTCGGCAATGAAGCGCTGGTGGCGATTTTCAAGGCCGTTTCGCTGTCTTCGCTGCTGCTGGGTTTGTACATCTATATGTACCGGGCGGACGTTATCGTACCCCGTTCGCTGGTGTTCAATTACTGGTGGTTGAGCCTGCTGATGGTCGGCGGCTTGCGTCTGTTCATGCGCCAGTTCTTCCTTGGCGACTGGCTGCTGGCCGGCCAGCATGTACCGTTTTTCCGCCACGACGATGGCCTGCCGAAGGTGGCGATTTATGGCGGCGGTTCTGCCGGTAACCAATTGGTGGCGGCCCTGCGCATGGGCAAGGGCATGCGCCCGGTGGCCTTTATCGATGACGACGAAGGCATCGCCAACCGTATCGTCGCTGGTCTCAAGGTGTACACCTCCGACGACATCTCACTGATGATCGAGGAAACCGGCGTTCAGGAAGTGCTGCTGGCCATTCCTTCGGCCTCGCGCTCGCGCCGCCGGGAAATTCTTGCCGCGTTGGAAGCTTACCCGGTGCATGTCCGCACGGTGCCAGGGTTTATGGATCTGGCCAGCGGCCGCGTCAGCGTCAGCGCTATGCAGGAGGTGGATATCGCCG
>NKIE01000663.1 GCA_002256055.1 Pseudomonas sp. PGPPP3
CACGCCGTTTTCCTTGCGAAAGCCGGTCACTTCGGTTTGCTGGATCAGGTCCACGCCCAGCGCATCGGCGGCACGGGCATAGCCCCAGGCCACCGCATCGTGACGGGCCACGCCGCCACGCCGCTGCAGGGAGGCACCCATCACCGGGTAACGGGTATTTTTCGAGCAGTCCATGTACGGGATCATGGCCTCGACTTCCTTGGCGTTGAGCACCTCGCCGTCGATGCCGTTCAGGCGGTTGGCGCTGACCCGCCGCTCGATGTCACGCATGTCCTGCAGTGAATGGCCGAGGTTGAACACCCCGCGCGGCGAGTACATGACGTTGTAATTGATGTCCTGGGACAGACCTTCCCAGAGCTTCATCGCGTGTTCGTAAATTCTGGCCGACTCGTCCCACAGGTAGTTGGAACGCACGATGGTGGTGTTGCGCGCAGTGTTGCCGCCGCCCAACCAACCCTTCTCGACCACTGCCACATTGGTGATGCCGTGCACCTTGGCCAGGTAGTAAGCGGTGGCCAGGCCATGCCCGCCACCGCCGACGATGATCACGTCATACAACGGCTTAGGCGTGGGATTGCGCCACATGCGCTGCCAGTTTTCGTTGTGGCTGAGCGCGTGCTTGAACAGGCCGAAGCCGGAATAATGTTGCATGTCGATGCTCCTGGTTTTACTCCCCTCACCCACGCATGGGTGAGGGGCTGGGAGAGAGGGCGTCGTTCACCTGCCCTCTCCCGCCCTACGGGCACCCTCCCCCACACGCGGGAGAGGGGAAGTCGAGTTAGCGGTACACCGGGAAATCGGCGCAGAGTGCCGCCGCCTGGCGAGCGACGATGGCCTCCACATCGGCATCGCCGAGGTGATCGAGGATGTCGCAGATCCAGCCAGCCAGTTCGATGCTCTGTGCCACTTTGAAGCCGCGGGTGGTGATCGCCGGCGTGCCGATACGCAACCCGGAGGTGACGAAGGGCGACTGCGGGTCATTCGGTACGGCGTTCTTATTGACCGTGATGCCGGCACGCCCCAGGGCCGCGTCAGCCTCTTTGCCGGTCAGGCCCTGACGGATCAGGCTGACTAGGAACAAGTGGTTGTCGGTGCCGCCGGAGACCACGTCGTAGCCGCGCTCGATAAACACCTTGGCCATCGCCTGGGCGTTGTCGATCACCTGCTGCTGATAGGTCTTGAAGCCCGGCTCCAGGGCCTCCTTGAAGCACACCGCCTTGGCGGCGATGACATGCATCAGCGGGCCACCCTGGGCGCCGGGGAAGACTGCAGCGTTGAGCTTTTTCTCGATGTCCGGGTTGGCCTTGGCCAGGATCAGGCCGCCACGCGGACCGCGCAGGGTCTTGTGGGTGGTGGTGGTGACCACGTCGGCATAGGGCAGCGGATTAGGGTACAGGCCTGCTGCGACCAAGCCGGCAACGTGGGCCATGTCGACAAACAACAGCGC
>NKIE01000664.1 GCA_002256055.1 Pseudomonas sp. PGPPP3
TATGGTTTTCGCCGTATCAGGAGAATTGGCGTTAATCTTCAGGCTGATGTGGTCGTCATGTTGCTCTGCGTGCTGATCGAGGATTGCCGTGCTCAACTCCGTTGCGCTGTTGTTTGCTCTGTTGCTGAGCTGCTCTGGGGTGCTGTTTGCTGCGCCGCTGCAGTTGTACACCGAGGAGTATCCGCCGGTGAGTTTTTCCCGTGAGGGCAGGGCTGTCGGTATGGCAACCGAGGTGGTTGAAGAAATTCTGCGCCGTCAGGAGCAGGTGGCGAGCATTCAGGTCGTGCCCTGGGCGCGCGGCTACCAGACGGTGCAGCGCACGCCCGATACTGCCCTGTTTGCGACCATTCGCAATGCAGAGCGTGAGGCGTCTTTTCAGTGGGTGGGGCCGATCTTGTTGGCGCGTGACAGCTTTTATGCGCTGAAGAATTCTGGCCTGGTTATTAGTAGTCAGGCTGAGTTGGCTGCGGTTGGTGATATTGCTGTGCCGCGGGACTGGTTTAGCTTTCAGGAGCTCACGGCGCAGGGGCAGCCTAATCTGTTGGGCGTCAACGAGCCGATGCAAATGTTCAAGATGCTGCGCCGTGGCCGGATTAAGCTGATTTTGGCCGACAACCTGAGCTTCTTCAGCCGCGGTGACGCCGCCAGTCAGGTGGATTACCTGACCGCCGACGATGTGGAAGTGGTTCTGCCGTACCGCACCTCTTATGGCTATATCGCCTTCTGGCGCGGCACCGATACGCAGATGCTGCAACGCTGGCAAGCCACGCTGGATGAGATGAAGGCCGATGGCAGCTTTGCGGCGATTTATCAGCGCTGGCTACCGGGCGAGCCGCAGCCGCCATTGCGCGAGCCTCAGTAAGCGCGCGGCCCGTTCAGTTTATCGGTGCGGCTTGTAGCCGTTCCAGGCTCTTATCCTCAAGGGCCACTTGTGGCTTGGGCTTGATCAGGCTGAAGTCGATCATGGACTTGGGTTGATAAGGGTCGCCAATCAGCAGCGGCCGCTCCTTGAATGATGCACTTACCAGGCTCTTGGACGGGTCCAGTTCATCAGAGCGCAAGCCCGCCAGGTCGGCCCAGGTGTGAATCAGGTTGGCGCTGCTGTAAGGGCGTCCAAGTTCCTGTTGATAGGCAGCCGGGTTATTCGCCTGCCATTGTTTGGATGTCCAGAGCATAAACGGGATGGTGTACATCGGTGCAGTTGGTTGGCCTTCACTGCGTCCTAGAATGGTGTCGGTGGGCGAGTCAAAAACGGCTTCACCGTGGTCCGACAGGTACAGCAAGAAACCATTGGCTTGGCTACCCGACAGTCGCTCGATCAGGCTGGACACCACGAAGTCGTTGTATAGCACGGCATTGTCGTAGCTGTTGTAGGTCGGCAACTGATCGTCGCTGCCACCGGCAGCTACACCTTGGCGATCAGTGTAAATGTCGAACGTCGGCGG
>NKIE01000665.1 GCA_002256055.1 Pseudomonas sp. PGPPP3
TGAGCATGCCCGGGCCGAGTCGCAACGCCGCTATGTGCTGCGTCTGGACGTCACGCTTAGAAGGGCATTTTGAAACCGGGGGGGAGCTGCATGCCGGCAGTCATGCCCGACATCTTGTCCTGGCTATTGGCTTCAATCTTGCGCACGGCGTCATTGACGGCTGCGGCGATCAGGTCTTCGAGGATTTCCTTGTCTTCCTGCATCAGGCTGTCATCCAGGCTGATACGTTTGACGTCGTGGCGACCGGTCATTACCACGCTGACCAAGCCGGCACCGGACTGACCGGTGACTTCGGCGTTGGCCAGTTCTTCCTGCATCTTCTGCATTTTTTCTTGCATCTGCTGGGCCTGTTTCATCAGACCGGCCATGCCACCTTTCATCATGGGATCACCTCAATACATTACGGGGTCAATATCGGCGCGCCACCGTAACAGCGGCGCGCATTGTGTTTACGTTTGAAACGGCAGCTGGCGGATAGGCGCGTCAGGCCGCGACCACATCCACCGGCACAATACTCTCGGCGCGAATCACTGCGGCGAACTGCTGCTGCATTTGCTGGATCAGCGGGTCGGCATGGATCGAAGCCTCGGCTTGGGCCTGACGTTCGCCACGCTTACGCGCCGCCGCCTGAGCCGGGGTTTCCTGCTCGGGTTTGCACAGCTGGATATCCAGGATGATGCTGCGGCCTTGCAACTGGTTGAGTGCATCGTTGATTCGGCGCTGCTGGCTGGCGTTGAACAGCGCGCCCTGCGCTGGGTCCAGGTGCAGCAACCAGTTGTCGCCCTCCACTGCAATGAGGCTGCAGTTTGCGGCAATGCTACCGGTCAGCCCGCTCAAGCCCAATTGGGTAAAAATCTCCAGCCACTGCGCGGCCAGCCCGGTGGCCGGCAGTGCGGCCGGTACAATGATGTCGACTTGCGCCTCTGGCTCATCGGGCAACGTGTCCATATAGGCATAGGCGCTGTCATCGGCCATTTCATAGTCGTATTCCGGCGCGCCCTCTTCATCTTCATCGGCAGCCGCTTCTGTTGCACTTCCTGTCGCGGCAGGAGTGACTACAGCTTCGGCGACCGGCAATGGTTGAGTCGCTACCGGCACGACCTCAGGCTCGGCAACTACAGCTGCTGGTTCATTCCATGGCAGATCGATCGCAGCCACCGACGCGCTCGCTGGCGCTACTACGGCGGCGCTGGCCGGTACTGGCGTAACTGCAACGATCTCGGCAGGCGCAGCGGCAACCAGAGCTGGCGCAGTAACTACCGCAGCAACCACTGCTGGGGCTTGAGCTACTGGTGCAGGCGTCGGCATAACCGCGGCACTGATGGGCGCCGCGGCCACTGGGTTGGGGCTGGAATCAGTGGTGGCCGGACTGATCCCCAAGGGCTTTAGTGCGCCTCTGGGGGGCTGGCCATTGTCGGCCGGGCGGAAGGCCAACATGCGC
>NKIE01000666.1 GCA_002256055.1 Pseudomonas sp. PGPPP3
CTCATAGAGGAAGCCGCCATAGTTGTTGAGGATGCGCGTGTCATCAGAGCTGGCCGAGAGCGCCTTACGAAAATGCTCATCGGCCAAATCGTTTTCCATCTCCAGCTGAAACACCAGAGCCAGAGCGGCATGGGCGTCAGCATTTGAAGAGTCTAACTCCAAGGCTTTTTTCAGTGGAGACTTAGCGCGACCGGTATTGCCCTGTTGCAGATAGCCAATACCCAGTTGGATATAGGCATCGCGGGCAGCATCACGGCCCTGGTCGGTACGCATCGGATTGACGTCGCCCGTGCTCACACAACCTGTCAACACAGTGAACAGCAACAGCAGCAGCGTGGCGCGCAGGGTCATCGAGGACCTCCCTTTTCAGATGCGGTTGGTGGCAGTCTGCGGCTCTTCGGCCTCAGCGCTGAGCTCGCGCACAGCAATATAGCGCTCGCTGCGACGGGTGCGGTCCATTACCTGGCCAACCAACTGGCCACAAGCCGCATCAATGTCCTCGCCGCGCGTGGTGCGCACGGTGACATTATGCCCAGCCTTGTACAGCAAGTCCTGAAAACGGCGAATGGCATTGTTGCTCGGCCGCTCATAACCGGAAAAAGGAAAGGGATTAAAAGGAATCAGGTTGATCTTGCAGGGGAAGTCGGCCAACAGGGCGATCATTTCCTCGGCGTGCTCGGGCTTGTCGTTAACATCCTTGAGCAAGGTGTACTCAACGGTCAGCACGCGCTTCTCGCCAAGTCGAGAGACATAGCGCCGGCACGCGGCCAACAACATTTCCAGCGGATACTTCTTGTTGATCGGCACCAACTGGTTACGCAGCTCGTCATTCGGCGCGTGCAACGACAGCGCCAGAGAAACATCGAGCACTTCACCCAGCTTGTCGATCATCGGCACCACGCCAGAGGTGGACAGCGTCACCTTGCGCTTGGAAATGCCGTAACCGAGGTCATCCATCATGATGCTCATGGCGGCGACCACATTGTCGAAGTTCAGCAACGGCTCGCCCATGCCCATCATCACCACGTTGGTGACGGCACGGTCGACCTTGGCAGGAATACTGCCGAACGACTTATTGGCGATCCACACCTGGCCGATCACTTCGGCGGCGGTCAGATCGCTATTGAAACCTTGTTTGCCCGTGGAGCAGAAACTGCAATCCAGCGCGCAGCCGGCCTGGGAAGAAACACATAAGGTGCCACGTCCGCCTTGCGGAATGTAGACCGTCTCAACACAGCTACCGGAAGCCACTCGCACGACCCACTTACGGGTGCCGTCGGTGGAAATATCCTGACTCACGACCTCAGGGCCGCGAATCTCAGCACAGGCCTTGAGCTTTTCGCGCAAGACCTTGCTGACATTGCTCATGGCGTCGAAATCATCAACGCCAAAGTGGTGAATCCACTTCATTACCTGACCGGCGCGGAAACGCTTCTCC
>NKIE01000667.1 GCA_002256055.1 Pseudomonas sp. PGPPP3
ATCCGCAAAGGCGAGACCCTGGCCCTGGTGGGCGAGAGCGGCTCGGGCAAATCGGTCACCGCCCACTCGATCCTGCGCCTGCTGCCCTACCCGATCGCCAGCCATCCGGCCGGCAGCATCAGCTATGCCGGTCAGGACCTGCTGCACATGAGCGAGGCCAAGCTGCGTGGTATTCGCGGCAACCGCATCGCCATGGTCTTTCAGGAGCCGATGACCTCGCTCAACCCGCTGCACAGCATCGAGAAGCAGATCAACGAAGTGCTGCGCCTGCACAAAGGCCTGAGCGGTAAAGCGGCCACCGCCCGCACCCTGGAGCTACTCGACCTGGTCGGCATTCCCGAGCCGCGCAAACGCCTCAAGGCTTACCCCCACGAACTCTCGGGCGGCCAGCGCCAGCGCGTGATGATCGCCATGGCCCTAGCCAACGAACCCCAATTGCTGATCGCCGACGAGCCGACCACCGCACTGGACGTCACCGTGCAGCTGAAAATCCTCGAACTGCTCAAAGACTTGCAGGCGCGCCTGGGCATGGCCCTGCTGCTGATCAGCCACGATCTCAACCTGGTGCGCAGAATTGCCCATCGGGTATGTGTCATGCAGCGCGGAAAGATCGTCGAACAGGCAAGTTGCGAAGAACTGTTCCGTGCACAGCAACATCCCTACACCCAGGAACTGCTCGGGGCCGAGCCCCGCGGCGAGCCAGCGGCCAACCCGCCCGGCGCCACGATGCTGAGCGTAGAGGACTTACGCGTGTGGTTCCCAATCAAGAAAGGGCTGCTGCGGCGCACGGTTGATTATGTAAAGGCGGTGGACGGCATCAACTTCAGCCTGCCCCAGGGCCAGACCCTAGGCATCGTTGGCGAGAGTGGTTCCGGCAAGTCGACCCTGGGTCTGGCGATTTTGCGTCTAATCGGCAGCCAGGGCGCGATCAACTTTCGCGGTGAGGCATTGCAGGGCTTATCCCAGCACGCCATCCGGCCGTTTCGGCGGCAGATGCAGGTGGTCTTCCAGGACCCCTACGGCAGCCTGAGCCCACGCATGTCAGTGAGCCAGATTGTCGGTGAAGGTTTGCAGATCCATGGCATGGGTACGGAGGCAGAACAGGAACAAGCGATCATCGATGCACTGCTGGAGGTGGGGCTCGACCCCGCAACACGGCACCGTTACCCCCACGAGTTTTCCGGTGGGCAACGCCAGCGCATCGCCATCGCCAGAGCATTGGTACTGAAGCCGCAGCTGATCCTGCTGGACGAGCCGACATCGGCCCTCGACCGCACGGTGCAGCGCCAAGTGGTGGAACTGCTGCGTTCGCTACAGAGCAAGTACAACCTGACTTACCTGTTCATCAGCCATGCCCTGGCGGTGGTCAGGGCGCTGCGCCACCAACTGAGGGTGGTCAAGCAAGGACAGGTCATTGAGCAAGGCCC
>NKIE01000668.1 GCA_002256055.1 Pseudomonas sp. PGPPP3
ATAAAAACCAAGATGGAAGAGTCCGAACTGGCGTTCCGCTCCGATGCGTTCAAAGAACTCAATGAGGTGCGCACCGAGCTGCAAAAAATCACCGCCAGTAGCCTGGCCATCGAGGACCGGGTCAGCCGTACCACCGTGCAATCACCCGTGCACGGCATCATCAAACAACTCAAGGTCAACACCATCGGCGGCGTGGTGCAGCCCGGCAGCGACCTGCTGGAAATCGTACCGCTGGAAGACAATCTGCTGATCGAAGCCAAGGTCCGCCCGCAGGACGTGGCCTTCCTGCACCCCGGGCAAAAAGCCATGGTCAAATTCAGTGCCTATGACTACACCATTTACGGTGGCCTCAAGGCCAATCTCGAGCTGATCAGTGCCGACACCATCACCGACGAAGAAGGCAAGAGCGGCGAAAAAAGCGTCCTCGACTACCTGCTCAAGCCAGTGCTTAAAGCGCGCTCAGAAGCCCTACGCGAGCGCTAATCGGACGCTGGGGCACGACCATGATTGCGCTGATAGGTGGGTTCTCCCATCGCCGCAATTTGCCCGTCGATAAGTGCCTCGAAGGGTTGCAGCAACGCCGCGAACGAGCGCGGCGCTTCCAACGTATCCAGCGCCACTACGATGGCTTCCAGGGTCGACACGGCGCCGGCCATCGGCGCCTTGCGCAGGCGGTAGCGCGACTCCAGCCCCGCAGGCAGACACACTCGCGGTAATGCAGCCAACAAGGGATTGAGGTACAGCAGCTTGCGCGCCTTGCGCCAGGTGCCATCCGGCACTACCAGCAACAGTGGCCGCACGTCGTCGCTGACGGCAACGCTCGCTACCGGCTGCGCATCGTCGCCGGGAAACAGCAAACAGGCCTGATACGCGGGGTCAGCCAGCCAACTCGCCAAGTCGGCAAATTGCTCGCCCACCTGCAGTTCGCCATTGACCAAGCCGAGGGCCGCCAGACGTGCCGTGTTCAAGGCATGCCGGCTTTCCTCCGGGTGTTGCAAAATCAACACCCGCGTACGGCTCTCCAACTGCGGAATCTGGGCACACAAACAATGACTGTGCGGGCGCTGGCAGCGCCCGCAGCGAGCCCGCGCCGCGCGCTCAGGCAACAGGCTCATGGCTACAACTCAGACCGCATCACCCTTGCGCCGATAAGGGAACACGTCGATCACCTTGCCCTCGCGGATGGCGGTCTGCAGCCCTTGCCAGTACTCGGAGGTAAATAGGTCGCCATGGAGCTGGTTAAACAGCCGGCGCTGGCGAATATCGACAAACAGAAACGGCGGGAACTCCTCGGGGAACACATCCAGCGGCCCCACCGAGTACCACGGCTCGGACGACATTTCGTCTTCCGGATAGCGGGCCTCGGGGATTTTGCGGAAGTTCACTTCGGTCAGGTAGCAGATTTCGTCGTAGTCATAAAAC
>NKIE01000669.1:0-1025 GCA_002256055.1 Pseudomonas sp. PGPPP3
GGATGAACACCTGGCGCTGCTGAGCAAAAACCTCACCGGTAGCTGGACCACCTTCGGTATCAACCAGACCATCCTGTTTTTCTTCCGCAGCGTGGAAGCCGACCTGCAGACCCTGGGTCAGGAAGCCGAAATGGCCAACAAGATGGTGGCTGCCATCTACCGCCGGCACAATGAAGAGAACCCCCTGCACGGCGTCGACGCCCCGCAGTTCAGCATCAAGCGCCCCTTGCGCGAGCTGCAACAACTGCAAGGCAAGGCTGACCGCTTCCGCCTGCACCTGAAGACCCTGCTGACCAACCAGACCACCCTGAGTCGGCGCTTCTTCGCCACCCTGGTGCAGGAAGTCATCGGCCTGCACCAGCGCCTGCGCCAGGAAACCGAGCAATGGGCCGGTGACGCCCTGATGCCGCTGATGCAGCACACCCTGGAAAACAAGCAGATGCTGGAAACCCACATGCTGCGCCTCAAGGCCCTAGCCCAGGAAACCCAGCAAACCCGCACGCGCAGCCAGCATCTGGCACGTTATCAGGACGAACTGCAGCAGCAACTGGCACAGGCCAATGAAATGCTGCGCATGCTGCGTCGACCGGCACCCGTGCAACGCCAGGGCAAGGTGGTCAGCCTGCCAGGCGCCGGACGCAGCCACAGCGCTGCGGACTGATCCGCTGATCGCAAGAAACCGCTGCACACCCGCCGCCCCATGCGCTTGCCGCCTGGGGCGGTGCTCTGTAGACTGGCGCCTCATTTAAGCGCGAGCAGGGTCAATGCCCACCGTCTTTGCAAAAGATTCCGTTGGTCTGGTCAGTCCGCAAACCCTCACGTTTGCCGAGCCGCTGGCGCTGGCCTGTGGCCGCAGCCTGGCCGACTATCAGTTGGTCTACGAAACCTATGGGCAACTGAACGCCAGCGCCAGCAACGCGGTGCTGATTTGTCATGCCCTCTCCGGCCATCACCACGCTGCCGGTTATCACAGCGTCGACGAGCGAAAACCGGGCTGGTGGGACAGTTGCATCGGCCCTGGCAAG
>NKIE01000669.1:1035-1420 GCA_002256055.1 Pseudomonas sp. PGPPP3
CGAGCGAAAACCGGGCTGGTGGGACAGTTGCATCGGCCCCGGCAAGCCCATCGACACCAACAAGTTCTTCGTCGTCAGCCTCAATAACCTCGGCGGCTGTAACGGCTCCACCGGGCCATCCAGCATCAATCCGTCCAGCGGCAAGCCCTTCGGTGCCGACTTCCCGATGATGACCGTGGAAGATTGGGTAAACAGTCAGGCGCGCCTGGCCGACTGCCTGGGCATTCAGCAGTGGGCCGCAGTGGTCGGCGGCAGCCTCGGCGGCATGCAGGCGTTGCAATGGAGCATCAGCTACCCCGAGCGCGTGCGCCACTGCCTGGCCATCGCCTCGGCCCCCAAGTTGTCGGCGCAGAACATCGCTTTCAACGAAGTGGCGCGCCAGGCC
>NKIE01000670.1 GCA_002256055.1 Pseudomonas sp. PGPPP3
CTCGTTACGCTCAAGGGTGCCGGACTGGCGCAGGAGTTTGTCTACCAGGGTGGTCTTACCATGGTCAACGTGAGCAATGATGGCGATGTTGCGTAGATTTTCGATCACTTTTGTATCTCGATCAGAGGATTCGGGGTGCCGCTAAGTCTAGGCGGCGAGTATGCAAAACGAGTGACTCAACCGGCCCGTCGGTCGGGAGGGCGATGGCGGATACTGCCGCCATTGAGCCCTGGAGTCTTATGCCGGACGATAAACGCGCACATTGGCATGTCCCTCGCTCAGCAGGTGATGGGCATGCAGACGACTCATCACGCCCTTGTCGCAATACAGCAGGTACTGGCGCGTAGCATCCAGCTCCTTGAAACGGTTATTCAGCGCATAAAACGGCAGCGCCTGAATGTCGATACCGGGCAACTGCAGTGGCGCATCTTCCTGCGCATCCGGGTGGCGGATATCCAGCACGATCTGCCCGGCGAGGGCCTCACGCACTTCTTCCACCTGCAGGTCTTCGCCCAGCTCATCAATCACCCGATCGATGGCCACTTGCCGAGTACGCTCCATGGCGCGCTCGAACACCGCCATGTCGAACTGGGCTTCTTCGTATTCAACCCGGTTGCGCTTGGCACGGGTGGTCGGGTTTACCGAGATCACGCCGCAGTACTCAGGCATGTTCTTGGCGAACTCGGCGGTGCCGATCTGTTCGGCGGTGTCGATGATGTCTTGCTTGTGGCTGGCGATCAGTGGACGCAACACCAGCATGTCGGTGGCCGCATCGATTACCGAGAGGTTCGGCAGGGTCTGGCTGGAAACCTGGGAGATCGCTTCGCCGGTGACCAAAGCATCAATCTGCAGACGCTCGGCGATTTGCGTCGCGGCGCGCAGCATCATGCGCTTGAGCACCACACCCATGTGGCTGTTGTCGACTTTGCCGAGAATTTCGCCGACCACTTCCTCGAACGGCACGCTGATAAACAGCACGCGGTGAGAACTGCCGTACTTCTTCCACAGGTAATGCGCCACTTCCATCACGCCCAACTCGTGGGCACGGCCGCCGAGATTGAAGAAGCAGAAGTGTGTCAGCAGGCCACGACGCATCATCTGATAAGCCGCCACGGTGGAGTCGAAACCACCGGACATCAGCACCAGGCTCTGCTCCAGCGCACCCAGCGGATAACCGCCAACGCCGTTGTGCTGGTGGTGAATAACAAACAGACGCTGGTCGCGAATTTCCATGCGCACCAACAACTCGGGGTCTTTCAGCGAAATACCGGCGGCGCCGCACTGCTGACGCAGCTGGCTGCCGACGTAGCGCTCGACGTCCATCGAACTGAAGCTGTGTTTGCCGCCACGTTTGCAGCGCACGGCAAAGACCTTACCCGGCAGCAAATCGGCGTAGTGGGTCTTGCACTTCTCGGTGATG
>NKIE01000671.1 GCA_002256055.1 Pseudomonas sp. PGPPP3
CCGCACGGCACCATGACCGCCGCCAACTCGACACCGCTGACCGACGGCGCTTCGGTGGTGCTGCTGGCCAGCGAGGAGTGGGCCAAGGCCCGTGGCTTGCCGATCCTGGCGTATTTCAAGGATGGCGAGGCAGCGGCTGTGGATTTCGTCAAAGGCGACGAGGGTCTGCTGATGGCGCCGGTGTACGCGGTGCCGCGCTTGCTGGCGCGGAATAACCTGACGTTGCAGGATTTTGATTTCTACGAGATCCACGAAGCCTTCGCCGCCCAGGTGTTGTGCACGCTCAAGGCTTGGGAAGATGCCGATTATTGCCAGTCCCGTTTGGGCCTGGCCGGTGCGCTGGGAGCCATCGACCGCAGCAAGATGAACGTCAAGGGCAGCTCCCTGGCGGCCGGTCACCCGTTTGGCGCTACTGGTGGGCGCATCGTCGCCAACCTGGCCAAGCTGATCTCGGTCGCCGGTAAAGGTCGCGGCTTAATTTCGATTTGCGCCGCCGGCGGTCAAGGTGTGACGGCGATCATCGAATCGGCATCCAACTGAGGTAATTGCCAGGCGGCCTTGTCGCCTGCCGCTTACTCCGTGATTTAAGGCGGCCCGTTTTAGCGGTGCCGCCTTTTTTTTGCGCCTGATTTTCCAGCGCCGCGTGCTCTTGTAGGAGCGGCTTCAGCCGCGAATATCCCAGGGCTGGCGATTGTTCGCGGCTCAATCCTCGGGCGTTGTTGCGGCGCTCTGGGCTTCGGCGGCCAGCAGCGCTTCTTTGCGCGCCACGCCCCAGCGATAGCCACTCAGGCCTCCATCGGCGGCCACCACCCGATGACAGGGCACCAACAGGCCCAGCGGATTGCTGGCGCAGGCGCGGGCGATGGCGCGTGGGTGCGTGGCCAGTTGTGTGGCCAAGTCGCCGTAACGACGGGTTTGCCCGCGCGGTATGGTCTGTAGCGCCTGCCAGACCTGCTGCTGGAACGCCGTGCCGCGCAGATCCAGGGGCAAATGGGCGGCGCGCGCCGGTTCGTGCAACTGGCTCAGGACGGCGCTTAGCCAATCGCCCAGACCGTGGTCGTCACGTTGCAGCTCGGCACTGGCAAAGCGCTGGCGCAGCTCGGCTTCAAGCGCGGAGGGTTGGTCACCGAACAGCAGGGCGCACACGCCATTGGCGCTGGCGGCCAGCAACAGGTAGCCCAGCGGGCAAGGGCTGATGCCGTAGCTCAGTAGTTCTCCGGCCGGCCGTGGCCGAGCCGGACGCGGTCCTGCTTGGCGATAGAGCGCGCGGGTGTCGGGGTAGCCGGCTTGCAACGCGGCCGCGAGCACGGACGTGGCCTCAGGCAGGGCGGCGTGCAGGCGCTGCTGGCGGCGGGCATTGACCCAGGCAAGCGGCGTCAGGCCGGTGCGGGCCATGCAGGCGCGGCTCAGGAGTGAGGCG
>NKIE01000006.1:0-16008 GCA_002256055.1 Pseudomonas sp. PGPPP3
GCGGTCAAAAAACTCGATGTAGCAGCGCTGAAACGCGACCTCACCGCCCTGATGACCGACAGCCAGGATTGGTGGCCGGCCGACTGGGGCCACTACGGCGGCCTGATGATTCGCCTGACCTGGCACGCTGCGGGCACATACCGCATCGCCGACGGCCGTGGCGGTGCTGGCACCGGCAACCAGCGTTTTGCCCCACTCAACTCCTGGCCGGATAACGCCAACCTGGACAAAGCCCGTCGCCTGCTCTGGCCGATCAAGAAAAAATACGGCAACAGCGTCAGCTGGGCTGACCTGCTGGCCTTGGCCGGCACTATGGCTTACGAGTCCATGGGCCTGAAAACCTTCGGCTTCGCCTTTGGCCGCGAAGACATCTGGCACCCGGAAAAAGACACCTACTGGGGCTCGGAAAAACAATGGCTCGCGCCAACCGGCAGCGAAGGCAGCCGCTACTCCGGCGAACGTGACCTGGCCAACCCGCTGGCAGCCGTGATGATGGGCCTGATTTACGTCAACCCAGAAGGCGTGGATGGCAAGTCCGACCCGCTGAAAACCGCCCATGACGTGCGCATTACCTTCGCCCGCATGGCCATGAATGACGAAGAAACCGTGGCCCTGACTGCCGGCGGCCACACCGTGGGTAAAGCGCACGGTAACGGCAATGCGAAAAACCTCGGCCCAGAGCCCGAGGGTGCAGACATTGAGGAACAAGGCCTGGGCTGGAACAACCACGTCAGCCGTGGCGTCGGCCGCGACACCGTGACCAGCGGCATTGAAGGTGCCTGGACCACCAACCCAACCCAGTGGGACAACGGCTACTTCCACCTGCTGCTCAACTACGACTGGGAGTTGAAAAAGAGCCCGGCCGGTGCCTCGCAGTGGGAGCCGATCAACATCAAGGAAGAAGACAAGCCGGTAGATGTGGAAGACCCAAGCATCCGCCGCAACCCGATCATGACCGACGCCGACATGGCGATGAAGATGGACCCGGAGTACCGCAAAATCTCCGAGCGTTTCTACAAAGATCCGGCCTACTTCTCGGACGTGTTCGCCCGCGCCTGGTTCAAACTGACCCACCGCGACATGGGTCCGAAAGCCCGTTACGTCGGCCCGGATGTACCGGCTGAAGACCTCATCTGGCAAGACCCGGTGCCAGCCGGTCGCCGTGATTACGACGTGGCTGCCGTCGCTGCGAAAATCGCCGCCAGCGGCCTGTCCATCAGCGAGCGCGCCAGCACCGCGTGGGACAGCGCCCGTACCTTCCGTCACTCGGATAAGCGTGGTGGCGCCAACGGTGCGCGCATTCGTCTGGCCCCACAGAAGGACTGGGACGGCAACGAGCCGGCGCGTCTGGCCAAAGTGTTGGCGGTGTATGAAAAAATCGCCAGCGAAACCGGTGCCAGCATCGCCGACGTGATTGTGCTGGGTGGCAACCTGGCCATCGAAGCGGCCGCCAAAGCCGCCGGCGTGACCGTCAAGGTACCGTTAGCTGCCGGACGTGGCGACGCCAGCCAGGAGCATACGGACGTTGAGTCGTTCGACGTGCTGGAGCCGCTGCACGATGGCTTCCGCAACTGGCAGAAGCAGCACTACGTGGTTCAGCCGGAGGAAATGCTCCTCGACCGCGCGCAATTGATGGGCCTAACGGCGCCGGAAATGACTGCACTGATTGGCGGCATGCGTGTACTGGGCACCAATCACGGCGGCAGCAAGCATGGCGTGTTCACCGACCGGGTCGGGGTGCTGAGTAACGACTTCTTCGTCAACCTGACCGACATGGCCTACAACTGGAAGCCCACCGGGCGTAACAGCTACGCCATCGTCGAGCGTAAGAGCGGTGCCACCAAATGGACAGCCACACGCGTCGATCTGGTGTTCGGCTCCAACTCGATCCTGCGTGCCTACGCCGAGGTGTATGCCCAGGACGACAGCCGCGAGAAGTTTGTGCATGACTTCGTCGCAGCCTGGAGCAAGGTGATGAACGCCGACCGCTTCGACCTCAAGTAAGTGCTTACCCCGCGCGCTGCAAGGCGCGCGGGGACAGCCATCCAGAGGAGATACAGCCCCATAAAAAAGCCGCGCAATGCGCGGCTTTTTTATGGGCGGATGCTTCCACTCAAGGGCGATATCACACAGGCACTTTATGCCGGGCAGCGTATAGGCAGAACATCTCCATGGCCACATAAGAGGCCGCCAGGGCTGTGACTTCGGCGTGGTCGTAGGGTGGCGACACTTCCACCACGTCCATGCCCACCAAGTTGATACCGCGCAGGGCACGGAGAATTTCCAGGGCCTGATGGCTGCTCAGGCCGCCCGGCACAGGGGTTCCGGTACCAGGCGCATAGGCCGGGTCCAGGCAGTCGATGTCAAAGGTCAGGTACACCGGATTGTCGCCAACCCGGGCGCGGATCAGCTCGGCGATCTGCTCCGGGCTGCTGCGGTGCACCTGGCGGGCGTCCAGCACCTGAAAACCCATGACGTCATCGTTGGTGGTGCGCAGGCCGATCTGCACCGAACGTGCTGGATCGACCAGGCCCTGCTTGGCAGCGTAATAAAACATGGTGCCGTGGTTGATCCCTTGCGGGCCTTCGTCGGTGTCCGGCCAGGTGTCGCTGTGGGCGTCGAAGTGCACCAGCGACAGTGTGCCGTGCCGCTTGGCATGGGCCTTGAGCAGCGGGTAACTGATGAAGTGGTCACCGCCCAGGGTGAGCATGGCGCAACCGGCGGCGAGGATGGTGTCGGCGTGCGCCTCGATCGCTGCCGGGGTCTGCTGCGGCTGGCTGTGGTCGAAGTCGCAATCGCCATAATCGATTACCGCCAGGTGATCGAAGGGGTCGAACTCCCACGGCCAGTGCCGTTCCCAGGCGCTGGTCACCGATGCCGCGCGAATCGCCCGCGGGCCAAAGCGGGTGCCCGGTCGGTTGGTGGCGGCGGTGTCGAATGGCACGCCGCTGACCACCACATCCACGCCGTTCAGGTCGCGGCTGTAACGCCGCCGCATAAAACTGGTGACCCCGGCGTAGGTGGCCTCGGAATAGGTGCCATACAGACTGCTGCGAGTCATGGCCTGGTCGTTACCCTGAAATGCTTCCATGGTCAGCTCCTTAATACTGGGTGCGGAAAGTGGTCCAGACGCGCGTGCGGTCGCGCTGGGTGCGCAGCGGCAGCAGCTCTTCGCCGAACAACCGCGCGCGCACCGCCTCACTGGGGTAGATATCCGGGTCGCCACTCACCGCCGTATCGACCAAGGCCGTGGCCTCGCGGTTGGCGTTGGCGAAGAACACGCTATTGGTCAGCTCGGCAATCGCCTCCGGGCGCAGCATGTAGTCGATAAACGCGTGGGCGGCCTGGGGGTGCGGCGCATCCGCCGGGATGGCCAAGGTGTCGAACCACAACAGCGTGCCCTCACGGGGGATGCGGTAGATCACCGAGAAGGCTTGCTGGCTTTCCTGGGCCCGAGCGGCGGCCATGGCGGCATCGCCGTTGTAGGTCAGGGCCAGGCACACCTCGCCCTTGGCCAGGTCATTGATATGCCGGCCGGAGGCGACGTAACGGATGTTCGGCTGCAATTGCGCCAACAGCGCCTGCACCTGCGCCAGTTCGCTGGCATCCGTGCTGTAGGGTTTGAAGCCCAGATAATTGAGGGCCACGCTGATCACCTCCTGAGGCGAGTCGAGCATGGCGATACCGCAGTCTTTCAACCGGCTGGCGTACTCCGGTTTGAACAGCAGATCGAGGCTATTCAGCGGCGCGTTGGGAATGCGCTTTTCCACCGCCTGCTGGTTGATGCCCAAGCCGATGGTCCCCCAAGTGTAAGGCACACCGTACTGATTACCCGGGTCGGCGCTGGCCAGCTTGCCGAGCAGCTCGCTATCGAGGTTGGCAAAGTTGCTCAACTGGGCGCGTTGCACCGGCTGCAGCGCCTTGGCCTTGATCGCCCGGGCCAGCCCGCTGGACGACGGGAACACCACGTCATAGCCGCTGGCACCGGTGAGCAGTTTGCTGTCCAAGGCCTCGGCACTGTCGAAGATGTCGTACTTGACCGTAATCCCGGTCTCGGCCTTGAAGCGCTGCAACGCCTGCTCAGGCACATAAGCCGACCAACTGTAGATATTCAATTGTTTTTCTTCGGCCTGGGCGGCAACCCCCAGCCCAAGGCACAACAAGGCAATCACGGCACGCATGGCAACACTCCTCAGCAAGCAACGGTTGAGAGCATCCTGCGCCGGGTCATGCTTCGGATAAATACGAAGCATGCTACTTTGGCATTCATGCTTATCAATGTTTAGCCTAGCCCTCAGGAGCGCCCATGCTCAGCCAATTACGCGATCTCGACCTGCAACTGCTGCGCCTGTTTGTCTGTGTGGTGGAGTGCGGCGGCTTCAGCGCGGCGCAAGGCGAGCTGGGCATCGGTCAGTCGACCATCAGCACGCAAATGGCCAAGCTGGAGACCCGCCTGGGCTATCGCCTGTGCGAGCGCGGCAAGGCCGGCTTTCGCCTGACCCCCAAAGGTGAGCAAGTGTTGGCGGCCACGCGCCGCTTATTCGCTGCCATCGAGCAGTTCAAGGGCGAAGCCCAGGGCATGGCCGACAAGTTGCTGGGCGAACTGCGCATTGGCTTGTCAGAAGCCCTGGATGCTCAGGTGCTGGAGCGAGTAGCCGCTGCCATCGGCCGCTTTCGCCAGCGCAACCAGGCGGTGCAGATCGAGCTGCTCAGCGCCATGCCGGCGGAGCTGGAGCGACGCCTGCTGCAAGACCAACTGCACCTGGCCATCGGCTACTTTGCCGGCCAGCAGCACACCCTGGATTACCAGCCGCTGTTCCGCGAGCAGCAGCGCCTGTATTGCGCCAAGGCCCATCCGCTGTTCGACGTGGCGCAGCCCAACCAGGCGCAACTCGACGCCTGCGACGGCGTGTTGCATCCATATCGTTTTATCAGCGCCGCCGAGCCATTCCAGCCGGCCACCAGCAGCGCGCGCAGTGAGCAGGTGGAAGGCTGCCTGAGCTTTATCCTCTCCGGCGCCCATATCGGCTACCTGCCCCGGCACATTGCTGCGCCCTGGCAGGCGCGCGGCTTGCTCAAGGCGCTCGGGCCTGAAGAGCTGAGTTTCACCGTGCAGTTTCACCTGGCCCAACACCGTGGCCGGGCGCCCAGCGAGGCCCAGTTGGCGCTGATTGAAGACATACACGCGAGCTTCTCGGTCCCAAGCGCTTCCGACCACTTGTCTGGATAGAAGACTGCAGGGTGTGCCTACCTATACTCAATTACCTCTCAACGAAAACATCTCGACATCGAAAGGCTACGCCCATGGACATGCAGCGTTACTTACTGGCAGTCATCTTGTCAGCACTGCTCGCTCCGGCTCAGGCAGAACGCATTTTAATTGCTGCCGAAGATGATTGGCCGCCCTACTCGGCCAAACAGAGCAACAGCTCTGAACCTGAAGGGTTTACCCCCGCCCTGGTGCGCGAGATCTTTGCCCGCCGCGACATTGCGGTAGATTTCATTACCGTACCTTTTTCTCGCTGCTTGCATTACGCACAAACCGGCCACGCAGTGGCCTGCTTCAACGTCACCATTACCGACGCCAACCGCAATGAGTTCTTTTGGCACCCCACCCCGATGTTTCACGAAGGCCTGGCCATTTTCGCCCTGCGCGGCCGCTTCCAGCCTGAACTGAACAGCCGCGACTTGGAAAACCACATCGTGGGCATTACCAATGCCTACACCTATCCGAGCGAGTTCATGGAGAACCCGAAGATTGAACGCGCGGTGGCGCAATCGGATGCCAATTTACTCAGCATGCTGCTCAAGCGCCGGGTGGACTTCATCATCATGAATACCCTGCCAGGGCAGCTGCGGATACTCGACGAGAAACTCGGTACCCAAATCGAACGCGTCGGCATGATTTCCCTTGATGGCTTCTGGCTAAGTTTTTCCAGAGCTCACCCAGACGGCGAGCGCCTGTCGAAAATATTCGAAGAAGAACTGGTCAGGCTCATGGCCAGCGGACGCGTTGCCGAACTGGAGTTAAATATGAGGATGCGCCTGGGACTCAAAATCCCACAGGATGCCCAAGTGAATCATTAGCCAACCCTGATCGACGGCCGCAGCAGTTAAATACCGGGTAAGGCGCTCGGCCAGCATGGGCAAACGCTTCAGTGAACCTGCCAGGCACCGAGACCGAACAGAAGCTAGCCTTACCAGCAAGGGCCTCACTTACACCGCTGCTCCGCAATCCAACGCTGATCCTTTACTCTGGCTTCCTGCCCATGACTCGCCGCGAGATCATCAATGCAACCACACGTCGTATTGCCTCCTGTTGATGAACTCAGCGCAGAATCAGCCCCCTTGAAATGGGGCTTTGCCCTGCGCCACTTCACTCCCGAGCTTGAGGCCGAGTACCGGCGTTTTACCTACCAGAGTTACCAGCAGACCCGCCGCGCCGCCATCGTGCTGCTGATCATCAGCATCGTTGCGTTTATGGGCTTTGATCTGTTTCTCGGCCAGCACATCGGCAACAACGCAGTCACCCTACCCGCCATGTTGCTGCGCCTGGGTGCGCTGCTGATCATTCTGTTTGCGGCCAGCCGCGTGCTGAAATCTCCCGATCTGGCCACCGGTGAGCGCTGGATTCCCTTGGCCTTGGGCAGCCTCAGCCTGGTCATGCTGCTGACCTGCGTGCTGTATCTGCAAGTCCTAGAGCAGACCCACCTGCCCTATGGCCTGGAAGGCATGATGCTGATCCAGATGGCGATCTTTTTTCCTATCGGCTACAGCTACCGCAACAGCCTTTATCTCGGCATTGCCACCTTACTGCTGACCTATGCCGCGGTGGCCCTGGCAACCGCCAGTGCGCTGTACGTGCAATTTCATGCGTCGCTGGCCTACCTGGTGGTGGCCAGCATTGCCGCCGGCGCGGCCGGTTACAGCCATGAACACTCGATGCGCACGCTGTTTCTGGCCAAGCGGGCGCTGCGCAACATGGCCGATACCGACGGACTGACCCAACTGCACAACCGCCGCAGCTTTGACCTGCTGTTGCAACGCGCCCTTCAGGAAGCTCAGCGCGAGCAGAAATGCATTGCCTTGATCATGCTCGACCTCGACCACTTCAAGGCCTACAACGACCTTTACGGTCACCCGGCCGGCGACGTTGCCCTGCAACGCATTGCTGGCGTGCTGGCCAGCAATGCGCGCCGTGGCCTGGACTTTGCCGCACGCCTGGGCGGCGAGGAATTTGCCCTAGTGCTGCACAACCCGGACCGCACCTACCTGGCCAGCGCCTGTGAAAACATCCGCCAGCAGATCCACAGCGGCCTCGCCATCGAACACCTGAAAAACCCAGCCCAGGTAATGACTGCCAGCCTCGGCGCCTGTTTCAACCAAGCCGACGACAGCCCGAGCAGCCTCTATCAACGCGCCGACCAAGCGCTGTACCGCGCCAAGGCCAATGGCCGCAACCAGGTGATAATCGACGATCAGAAAGCCCCTCAGGCTTGCTGACGCGTCCCGGCCAGGACGATCTCGCGGATACACACACGCGCCGGCTGCTGGTAGGCGAAACCAATGGCCTCGGCAACATCTTCGGCCTGCAACACTTCACCGCCCATGTCGGCCTTCCAGGCCTCATACCCCGCCTTGATTGAGGCGTCGGTGGTGTGGCTGAGCAGTTCGGTTTCCACCGCCCCCGGCGCGATAGTGATCACCCGCACACCATAGGCGGCGACTTCTTCGCGCAGGTTTTCGGAAATCCCGTGCACGGCAAACTTGCTGCCAACATAGGCCACATGATTGGCAAATGTCTTGCGCCCGGCCACCGAGCTGACATTGATGATGGTGCCCTGCTGGCGGGCCTGCATGCCGGCAACTACCGCGTGAATGCCATTGAGCAAGCCGTTGACATTGACGTCGAGCATGCGCTGCCACTCGGCCGGGTCTTGCTCGCTGATGCGCCCGAGGAGCATCACCCCGGCATTGTTGACCAGCCCATCGGCCGGCCCGAACTGCGCCTCGGCGTCAGCGACCGCGGCCAGCACGGCGGCACGGTCACAGATGTCCACCTCCCGGCACAGGCAGTTGGGTAGCGCCAGGGCCTGCAGATTCGGCAAGCGCCGGGCGAGCAACAGCAGCGCGTGGCCCTGAGCCGAGAACAGCTTGGCAGTGGCCGCACCGATACCTGAACTGGCCCCGGTGATGATGATCAGTGGCTTGTGCATGACAACCTCCAGAAATAAATAATTCGTATAGCGTTTCAACTGCAGCCAGTGTATGCACAGTGAAAACCGCCTAAAAATGCTTTATTCCGCTCACAGCCATCGGATCAGACTATGGATATCCGCCATCTCAACGCCTTTATCGCGGTTTTCGAGGAGCGCAATATCACCCTCGCCGCCCAGCGCCTGTTTACCAGCCAGCCCAGCTTGTCGGTCACCATTCGCCAGCTGGAAGACGAACTCGCAACCTCGCTGTTCATTCGCCAACCACGCGGCGTGGAAGTCAGTGCCGATGCGCGCATCCTCTACCCCCAGGCGCGGCGCCTGGTGGCCGAGGCCCAGACCCTCAGTCGCCAGTTCCGGCAGCGCGACGACCGTTGGCCGCTGAGCCTGGGCGTCGACGGTGATGTAGCAAGCAGCCATGTCCAGGCCTTCCTACGCCTGGCCTACCGCGCGGTGCCGCAGCTGCAACTGGACCTGCAGCCCGGCTGCGGCGGCGATGCGCGCCTGGCCGTGGAGGAACTGCGCTGTGAGGATGAGCTGTTCCTGCCGCTCTGGGAGGACCCCTTTATGCTGTGCCTACCAAACGGTCACGCCCTGGCCGAAAAAACCCAGGTGGACGCGCAAGACCTCGCCAACTTGCAATGGATCACCTGCCCGCAGCATGCCTCGCACCAGCGCCTGATGGCCCTGTACAACCATTGCGCCGCCGGCAGTGCGGGGCAGGCTGGCAGCATGTTACTCGCCAGTCAGTGGGTCGGTGCCGGCGCGGGAGCCGCCCTGCTACCCGCCAGCCTAGGCGAGTCGGCCGGGCTGCTGATGCGCCCCGTCAACCTGCCACTGCCCAGCCGGCGGGTCGGTTTGTGCTACGCCGCCCAAGCGTTGGAGAACCCCGCCCTGAGCTTGCTCCATACCCACCTGCAACCAGCGGCGGCGGCACGCTAAGCCACGCGGACCCGACAAGCTTCTACACTGCTGAAAAGTCTCTGCGCGGGCCACCCACTTATGCAGATCATGATTCTCGAGGACGACACCTGGATCGCCGACCTGCTCAAGCAGATCGTCCTGAAGATCCGCCCACATGCCGAGGTGGAGTGTTTTACCTCGGTAGCGACGGCGCGCGTCGCTTGGCAGACCACCCCCTACACGTTGCTCATCAGCGACTGGAACCTGCCCGGCGAAAGCGGCATGGTCCTGCTCGAAGAAATCCGCAAACAGGGCAGCAATGTGCCGATCATGGTGGTCACCGGCCGTTGCGACCGTGACAGCGTGTTGCAGGTGCGGCGTCTGCGGGTCAATGCTTTTATCAACAAGCCGTTCAAGGTTCCCAAGCTGATCGAGCAACTGGAAAGCTTGCTACCTGAGGAAGGCGAGGTCCCCTTGCCGGCGGTGGACCCCGAACTGGACTTCCTCAAGCATCTGCAGGATATCCAGGCCAGCGAACTCGACCTGCCGCTGCTCGACGCCAGCCAGAAGCTGCTGGAACTGCACCTGCAAGGCGAGCAACTGGACATACGCGCCCTGATCGCCCAGTTCCAGCACGACAGCGCGCTGTGTGCCCGCCTGCTCGCAGTGGCCAACAGCCCGCTGTACAAGACCAGCAACATCCCCTGCAACAGCCTGTATGAAGCCCTGCAACTGCTCGGCGTCAATACCAGTCTGAACCTCGCCCTAGCCCTGTGCCTGAAGCGCGCCTGCCAATTGCGCAGCGGCGTCTTGCGCCTGTACGCCGAAGTGCACCTGGAGGAGTCCGAGCACCTCTGCGAGCATGTTCGCCAGTTGGCGCTAAGCCTCAAACTGCAACCCTGGGCCTATCAGAGCGCCGCCCTGCTGCACCGCATGGGCGAGCTTTGCGTGCTGCAACAGGCGCAAAGCTGGGAAGACCTGGGCCACAGCGTCAGCGACAACCAGGTGCTTGAGGCCATGGACAAGTACAGCCGCGACTTCGCCTGCAGCCTCAAGGAAAAATGGCACCTACCCATGGCCGTGCGCGAGATGATTGGCGCGGTGTATGGCCTGCCGGTGAATAACGTCAAACGCGAACTGTTCGTCATGCGCCTAGCCGCCCTGGAACTGAGCAGCGAGCCGAGCTTCAAGGAGCTCAATCGACTGCGCCACTTGCTAGGCCTGCCCGAGGTTGCACCACCCGTTGCTAGCGAAACAGCCGCCAGCCCGGCAGTTGATCAGCCCAGCGAACCGGCACCCGGTTGATCACATGCATCTAGCCACTCGGCCAGCGCCAGCGCTCACACGCGAAATAGCTTCAACTGCTGCGCCAGGCGCTCGGACAGGCCGTGTAAGTCAGCGCTGGCGGAGCTCAAGGCCGAGACCCGCTCAGAGTTATCGCTGTTTAGCCCGGCGATCCTGTTCACGCTGCGACTGACCTCTTCGGCCACCGAATGCTGCTCCTCAGCGGCCTGGGCGATATACAGGTTCATCTCACGGATCAGGTTGACCTGAGTGCGGATCTGATCCATCGAGGTCTGCACTGAGGCGGCCTCCTGACCGGCCTGACCGGCCTGGGAACGACTGACCTGCATGCCGCTGACCACATTTTGGGTCGACTGTTGCAAGCGCAGAATGATCGCGCGAATTTCCTCCGTGGACTGCCGGGTGCGGCCCGCCAAGGTGCGCACTTCATCGGCCACCACGGCAAAACCACGCCCCTGATCACCGGCCCGGGCGGCTTCGATAGCGGCATTCAGGGCCAGCAGGTTGGTCTGCTCGGCAATGCTGTTGATCACCTCAATGACCTTGCAAATGCTGGCACTCTCATCGGCCAACGACTCGATACGCCCGGCGACCTGTTCGACCTCGTTGACCAGCTGGTGGATTACCTCATTGGCATGCCCGGCCAGGGTATAGCCCTGATTGGCGTAGCTTCCGGCCTCATCGGTAGAGGTGGAGGTTTTCACCGCATTGCCGGCCACCTCTTCCACCGCACTGCTCATCTCGGTGATGGCCGTGGCGACTTGATCCAACTCGTTCTGCTGTTCGCTGATCCCAAGCGCATTGGCCGCCGACAGGGTGTCGCAGGTCTCGGCGGTCTGCAGCACGCCCACCGCCAGTTCGTCGATGTTGCGCACCATGCCCTGGAGCTTCTCGATAAACCGGTTGATGTTGCCAGCCAGATCGCCCATCTCGTCCTGCCTATTGATGCGCAGGCGCTGGGTCAGGTCGCCATCGCCCTGCGCCAGGTCGTAAACGGCCAGGTTCATGCGGTACAAGGGGCGCATCACATTGCTGTGCAACAGCAACATGAGCAGGGCGATGATGCACAGATCAAGCAGCACGATCTGGATCACAGTCTGCACCAGCAGGCTGTCCAGTTGCGCCTCAATCACCGTGTCATCGGTAAACACCAGCAACTGCGCCACCACACTCTTCTCGCCATTTTCCTCGTAGGTGATGTCGTGGCTGCTGCGCACGCTGTAGTTTTGCGGCTCTTGTTGGGTGGCCACCGTTTCGCCGCTAGCGCTGCGATCAAAGGCAGCGATCAGCTTGTCCTTGTTCTTCACCATCAAGGCTTTTAGGCCTGGATCGGCCAGCTCCGACTTCAGCGCTGCCGCGATAAAGCCCGTTTCGTAATTCCACAGCGGCCCTGGCAGTGACAGCTGCAGGCGCGCCACCACCCGCGCCACGGCGGCAGTCTGTTCCTGGGTGCTTTGCGCCTTGGTGGTGGTGTAGTTGTACCAACCAAACAGCAGCAACAGGGCACTGACCGACAGCGTGGTCAGCAGGGCAATACGAAACTTCAGGCTGTTGATGCGCATGGCGAACGTCCCGACCGGTAGGGCATGGCTGACCTCGTCAGGTCAGGCTCTGCGAGCAGTGATGCCCTCGGACACGCGTGCTACCGCGGGCTGCCCGAGGTGCTCGGTGGCTCAGTGATACTTGGCGTTCAGCGCGTCGATCACGCCTTCCTTACGCATGGCTTCCAGGGTCGCGTTGAGCTTGTCGATCAGCTCATCAGGGGTGTCCTTGTTGAACGCCAGGCTCATCTGGGTTTCCCGGAAAGTGAACACTGCCTTGGGCGCCGGAGCCTTTTCCAAATTGGCCAGGTAAGGGCCTAAGTACTCACCAGTGGCCCACAGCTCGATGCGCCCGGCCTCCAGTTTCTTCGCGTTGGCACGGTCATTGGAGGCCAACTGCAGCTTGGCAAAGCCCTGGGCCGCCAAATACTCGGCCACCGCATCACCGTTGTAGCCACCCACCGAGTACTGCTTGGCCTGCTCCAGACTGGTGATGCTCAGGGTCGAGTCCGGCTTGGCAAAGAACACCCAATTGTTGCTGACCAGCGGACCGACCCACTTGAACAGGGCCTCGCGCTCGGGCGTGCGGGTGGTGGAATACAGCGCGGTGTTAGTGGTGTTTTGGGTCTGCTCGTAGGCCCGCTTCCAGGGCAGCAGGGTGATTTTGTATTCCACCCCAGCACGCTTGAAAAGCTCTTCGACGATCTCGCTGGATAGCCCGCTAATTTTGTTGCCGTCGCCCTGCATATTGAACGGCGGATAGTCTTCAGTCAGCACCTCAAGCGGTGCTGCAAAGGCTGCTGAACAAGTCAACGCAGTTGCACAGAGCAGTCCCTGCCAAAGTTTTTTGCCAGTCATGATCAATACTCTTCTGCTGATTGAAGGTTCTTATAGGTCTAGCAGCATTTCTCCCGCGCACCAGCAGCGCACGCCTGCTTTGCACTCCATCCGAGGCTGACCTAGGGTTAATGCACATTCATCTGTGAGGATCGTGCCCATGAGCAAAGCACCCGCAATGCTGTTATGCGCCAGCCTGGCCGGTCTGTTCGGCGGCGCGGCCGGGGCCGAAACCATCAACCTCACCAGCCTGGACTGGCCGCCGTACACCGGCGAAAAGCTGGCGGGCCAGGGCATCACCTCGCAAGTAGTCAAGGCGGTTATGGAAAAAGCCGGCCACACGGCCAGCTTCAAGTTTCTGCCGTGGCAACGGGCAGTCGATACGGCCCGCAACGATGCAACCTTTGTAGGCTACTTCCCCGAATATGCCGACCCGAGCAGCCCCTGCCTGTTTTCCGCCCCCATCGGGCACGGTCTCCTGGGCTTTGCCGAGCAGACCGCCAAGCCGCAGACCTGGGGCACGCTAAATGACCTGAAAAGCAACAAAATCGGCGTGGTCAGCGGCTATGTGAACACTGCCGAGTTCGACAAGATGGTCGCTGCCGGCGAACTCAAAGCCGACCCCGCCAGCTCTGATGAACAGAACCTGCTCAAGCTCGCCAACGGCCGCATCGACCTCGCGGTGGTTGACCAGAACGTCATGCAATACCTGCTGCAGACCAGCCCCAAACTGCAAGCCGTGGCCAGTAGCCTGCAGTTCAACGGCAAGGCTCTGGAGGACAAGACCCTGCACGTCTGCTTCACCAATTCACCGGCCGGAAAACAGGCACTGGAACAGTTCAATGCCGCGCTCAAGCTGGTCGACGTGGAACAACTCAGCGCACAGGCCGTGAAATAGATGCAGGCCGCAATCTAGCAGGCTCGGCGGGCTGTCAAAGCACTGTCAATGAGCGGGTATTCTTAACAATAAACGCTGATTTGTTTGACATATTTTACGGCCAAGGCACACTGAGCCACGGTTCCGTCGCCCTGAAACCCGCGCGAACAGGCATAAATGCCTCTCGGCACGACCGCGCAGCAGGCGTACAACGCTCACCGCTCAAGGGTTTCAGCAGGGCTGACAGCACCGTTAAACAGGAAGCGCCACGGCTACACGGGCACTTCCTGCACAGAAACGGCAGGCGCCGGCCTGCCCCAAGGTGACATATGTCCAACAACAGTACTGGCAAGACCCCGAACACCCCGCGTAAACCCGTAGTTCTGATGTCCATGGGCGCCCAAGAGCGCAAAGGCCACGACTACCAAGTGATGACCAACAAGTACATCCGCCCCCTGGTCGAAATCTCTGGCTGTGTGCCCGTGCTGGCACCCACCTGCTTCGGCACCGATGACCTCGAGCAATACCTGTCGATGGTCGATGGCGTCTACCTCACTGGCGCCGGCAGCAACATCGACCCGACGCTCTACGGTCAAGAAAACCTCACGCCGAACAAGGCCCAGGATCAGGACCGCGATAACTTCGACCTGCCACTGATTCACGCCGCACTGGCCAAGGGCCTGCCGATCTTCGGTATCTGCCGCGGCATGCAGGAAATGAACGTGGCCCTCGGCGGCGACATGCACCAGAAACTCTACGAAGTTGAGGGCATGAACGACCACCGCGAAGACGACACCACACCGCCAGCCGAGCAATACGCCGAAGCCCATAGCATTCGTCTGCTGCCGGGCACTTGGCTGGCTGAGCTGTTGGGCCTGGAAGAAATCCCGGTCAACTCCCTGCACGGCCAGGGCATCAAAACCCTGGGCAAAGGCCTGGAAGCCTTGGCCATTGCCGAGGACGGCGTGATCGAAGCCATTCACTTGCCGCAAGCGCCACAGTTCACCCTGGGCGTGCAATGGCACCCCGAGTGGCAAGCCTCGCAAAACCCGCAATCGGTACGCCTGTTTGAGGCGTTCGGGGCAGCCTGCCGTAAGCGCGTAGCCGAGCAAAACGGCTAAGTCGTATAAATGAATTGCGCAGGCCAACGCATGCGCAATTCATCTTCTTATCTCCTCCCCTCTAGATTGGCGCCGACGGCATCGCAAGCGTTGGCATAAACGGCTGCGGGCGCTGCGACAGTTCACACCTGCGCAACACCGAACACCCCTGACTCAGCTACCAATCACCCCGCCGTCGAGTTTAGTAATCAACACTGTGGTCGAACGCGGCCGTGTCTTGCCGTCGCTGGCCGGAAAGCTGATGCCTGGGTGCTGGATATTCGCCCACATCGCCTTACCGTCCGGGCTCCAGGCCAGGCCGGTGATTTCGCAGCCGCGCGGACCGACCAGAAAGCGCCGCACCTCGCGACTGCTGGGGTCAGCGCAGAGCAGCTGGTTGCAGCCCATGGCCTGCATGGCCGGTTCGGCGTCGTCGTAATCGGTCTGGATCCACAGGCGCCCGGCCGCATCAAACGCCACCCCGTCCGGCGATGAAAACAAATCACCATTGATGGTACCTGTGAGGTTGGCTGGCACTGGCTGGCCATCCTTGCCCTTGGCGCCGCGCGGCTCACCAGCGAGTAGAAACAACTCCCAGGTAAAGGTGGTGGCAGCCGGGTCGGCGCCCTGCTCGTTGAAGCGCAGAATCTGCCCGTGCAGGTTGTTCGGCCGCGGGTTGGCCTTGTCCACGGGCTGCTTGCTGCCGCGCCCGTCGTTGTTGGTCAGGGTGACGTAGACCTCACGGCTCTTGGGATGCACGGCGGCCCATTCCGGACGATCCATCGGCGTGGCACCGGCGCGGTCGGCGGCAGCGCGGGCGTTAACCAGCACCTCAGCCTGGCTGGGAAAGCCATGCTCGGCGCTCAGGTCATTTTGCCCATGCACCAGCGCCAGCCACTGGCCGCTGCCATCGGCGTGCAGCTTGGCCACATACAACGTGCCGTGATCCAGCAGGTCGCGGCTGGCCTTGGGGTTGGCGGCATCATGGCGACCGCTGGGCACAAATTTGTACAGGTACTCGCCCTTGGCATCGTCGCCGGAATAGAACGCCATGCGTCCGTCATCGCCCAAACTCAGGGCCGCACACTCACGACTGAAACGGCCGAAGGCGGTGCGTTTGATCGGCTGCGCCTGAGGGTCGAAGGGATCGATTTCCACCACCCAGCCGAAGCGATTGGGCTCGTTGACGTGACCGCCATGGGCCTGATCCGGGTACGGCGTGGCATCGA
>NKIE01000006.1:16085-23050 GCA_002256055.1 Pseudomonas sp. PGPPP3
GCGCTTGTGCGCCACCCGCGCGGCGTAATCGGCCGGGTCGCGGTTGATAAAGTAGTTGGGCCAGTTTTCCTCGCAGGTGAGGAAGGTGCCCCAGGGCGTGATGCCGGTGGCGCAGTTGTTCAGGGTGCCGAGCACCTCCAGGCCGCGCGGGTCGCTGGCGGTCTGCATCAGCCCATGGGCTGCCAACGGGCCGGCCAGGCGCATCGGCGTGAGCATGCTGATACGGCGGTTGTAGGCCGAGTCCATGACCCGCTGCCATTGGCCGTCGGCGCCCTTACTCACCTCGATCACCGACACGCCGTGGGCAGCCTGTTCCTTGCGCACCTCGTTGAGTGGTCGCGGTTTGCTTTGATCGATTTTGCCGGACGGGTGCAGCGGCGGGTTGATGTACTCGTGGTTCATCACCAGCAGGCCACGCTCGCTTTCACCGGGGAAAGCGAAGAAATCCATGCCGTCGTGGTTGTCGCCGGCCTGCTTGAGCTGGGCCTGCCAGTCGTCGCTGGCGTCCGGGTTCCAAGCTGGGGCGCCCGCTTCCACCGGGTCACCCCAGGAGAAGAACGGCACGGCGCGGTAGCCCTCGGCTACCAGCACGCGGTCAAAGGCCGGATCGATCTGCACCGGCACGCCCTTGAAGTTCAGCAACGGGCTGGCGCTGGCCTTGCCGCAGGCGCTGATACCGCCGGCGAAGAAGCCCAATGCCGCCAGGGTCAAACCGCCCTTGAGCACGTTGCGCCGACTCGGATTGAGCAGCTCGGCCAGCGGCGGATTGGCGCTGGGGTTGATGGTGATGTCGTCGTGGGCTTCCAGGCGGGCGTGGAATTGGCTGTGCTCGTTCATCACGAAGTCTCGATGGCTGTGAGTGGTGGTCCCGGAGTGCATCCGGGCTACGGCCCCTCTCCCCGGCCCTCGCCCATAAATCGGCGAGGGGGTGGTCAAGGTGGCTGACTGTTCTGGGTTATTCGATGCGGTAGTGAAAGGTGTTCTTTACCCCGAGCACGGCCACCGCCTGGCCCGCGACGATGCGCGGCTGGTAGCGGAAGGTCTTGGCTGCCGCCAGGGACGGCCGCACGAACAGCGGATGGCAGTCGCCAGCCACCTGCGGGTCGGCCACCCGGCCCTGGGGCGTGACGGTGTAGGTCACGCTGCAATCGCCTTCGATGCCCTTGTCCAGGGCGCGATCGGGGTAATCCGGTGCCTCCTTGGCAATCGGCAGGTACTGACGACTGGCGGCCGCAGCGGCCTCGGCCTGGCGTGCGCGCTCGGCAGCCTGAGCTTGCTGCTCGGCCAGACGCTGCTGCGCCTGTTGCTGGGCGAACTGCTCGGCGGCGCGGCGTTGCTGGTCAAGACGCTGCTGCTCTTGCGCCTGACGCTCCTGCTTCTGTTTCTGCTCACGCTCGGCAACCCGCTGACGCGCCAGGGCAGCTTGTTCAAGCTTTTGCGGCTGCACGCGCGGCTCAACGGGCGGGACAACCGCAGGTTTGACTGGCGCAGGCTCAGGCGCGACGACGACAGGTTCGGGAGGGGGCGGTGCCGGGGCGACAGGCGGCGCCAGGCTAATCAGTTGGGTGGTCAGGGTGCGCACCTCAGGCTCCTGCGCCGGGCTGCTCTGCCACTGGCCAAGCAGCCCCACCAGCACCAGCCCGTGCAGCGCCAGCGCGCCGAGCGCCGCACCGGCATTGCGACACCAGCCGCACGCCGGCCGTGGCGCGCGCAGCAGCGGCATAACCGGCAGCAGCGCGGCCGTCATTGCGGCGCCTCGGTGATCAGCCCGAGATTGCTCACCCCGCCCTGCTGCAGGGCAGCGATGCCGGCCACCACATGCACATAAGCGGCGTTCTGGTCGGCGCGCACATACACCTGGGTGTCGCCACGGGCGGCGATGATGGCGCCAACCTTGGCGGCCATTTCCTCCAGGCTCACGGCGCTGTCGGTCTGGCCTTCGGTCTTCAACTCGCTACCGAGGTTCCAGTAGTAACCGCCATCGGCCTGCACCGAGAGGGTCAGAATCTGTTGCTCGACGTTGCTGGCCAGCGCCTGGGCGGCGACCTTGGGCAGTTCGATTTTCACCCCCTGGGTGAGCATCGGCGCGGTGACCATAAAGATCACCAGCAGCACCAGCATCACGTCGATATAGGGCACCACGTTCATTTCGGCCTTGGGCCCGTGCTTCTTCGCTGGCTTGCGCATAGCGCCTCCTCAGGCCGCGCGGGCGAGGCTGGTGGCGGCTTGCAGCTTGCGGTGCAAGCGCCCCTGCAGCTCGTTGCCGAAGGCGTAATAGCGCGTACCTAGGGTTTCCACCCGTGCGGCGAAGCGGTTGTAGGCGACCACCGCAGGGATGGCCGCGAACAGGCCGATGGCGGTGGCGATCAGCGCCTCGGCGATCCCCGGCGCCACGGTACTGAGGGTGGCCTGCTGCACCTGGGACAGGCCGATAAAGGCATTCATGATCCCCCACACGGTGCCGAACAGGCCGATATAGGGGCTCACAGAGCCGACGGTGGCGAGGAACGCCAGGCCCTGTTCCAGGCGTTCCTGCTCTTCGCTGATGGTCACCAGCAGGCGCCGCTCGACACCGTCGATTACCGCCTCGCCGCTGATCCCCGGCTCACTTTTCAGGTGACTAAACTCGCCGAAACCATCGCGAAAAATCCGCTCCAGGCCGGCATCATCGTCGGCCGTCGCATCGCCCTCGCGGTACAGCTGGGCCAGGTCGGCGCTGGCGCGAAACTGCTGCTGAAACTGTTTCAGCAGGCGCTCGCTGCGCCCCAGCAACAAGCTGCGCTGGACGATCAGGTACCAGCTGGCCAACGAGGCCAGCAGCAGGGTCAGCATCACCCCTTTGACCAGCGGCGTGGCGTCGCTGATCAGGCTCCAGATGGTCATATGTTCGAGTGTGGCGTGCATAACAGGGTTACCTCTTGGCGCTCGACCCGCTGCCAGGCAGCGGGCGTATCCGGCGTATTGAATGATGTTGCTCTTACCGAGTGATGACAGCGGCTAGGGCAATCCCAAGGCCTTGGCCACCTCGGCCCAGGGCACGAACTTAAAGTTCTGGGTGCTCTCGGGCAGGCGCTTGCGCCCGTCCTGGACCACCAGCAGACCGGCGCTCCAAGGCCCGCCGAGGTTGGCCGAGGTAACTTCCAGGCCATCGGTTTCCGAGGCACCGTCGATGCCCTGAGCACCGTTCAGACCAACCCGAAAGGCACCTTGCGGGGCAAAGGGCGGTGCTGCGTCAAGCACCACATAGCTGTCGTTGCCCTGGCTGGAGATCACCAGATAGTCGCGCTCGGCGTCCTGATACAGGCCCAGGCCCTCGACATCGGCGTGCAGCAACTCGCCGACCTTGAGCACGCTGACCAGCTCGGCCGGTTGCTCGGCGCGGGCATCCAGGGTCCATACGCCGGCGTCTTCCTCGCCGACAAACAGGCGCTGGTTGCGGTCGTCGGCGACGCAGCCTTCTGGCTGGCTGGCGACCTGGAAACGGCGCACCTGCTCGCCCTGCACCTGGCCCTGGGCATCGCTGTGCAGGCGGTATTGCAGGAAGGTGCCGTCCTTGCCATTGGCGAAGGCGTACAGCTCGTCGCGGTTAGGCTGGAACAGGCAGATGCCGTAAATCTCCTTGAGCGGCGTGCGGATCTCGCCGGCCTCGCGCAGCTCACCGCTTGTGCGGTCGATGGCGAACAGGCTGATGCTGTTGTAGTCACGATTGCTGGCCACGGCGAGGTCGACACGCTGTTTGCCAAGGGCAAAGTCGGCCCGCACATCGACATTGTTCAGGCGCCCGACTGGCAGCTCCTGCAGCAACTTGCCGTCGAGGTCATAGCTGAGCAGGCCCTGTTTCTTGTTGGTGCCCAGCACCCGCGACAACGCTGGATCTGTGGGGTGCAGCCAGATCGCCGGGTCATCGGCGGCGTCGCCATGGCGACCCACCGGCTCGCTCTGGCGCAGCGCCGGCACATTGGCCAGCACCGGCGGCAGGGCCACCGGCGTCGGCTGCCAGTTCAGTTCGCCCTGATAGAAACGCCCACTGCCGTCATCTTGAATCAATAACTCCAGCCCCTTGGCGGTTGGCCGGACCGTCAGGCGCTCAGGCTCCTGCAAGCCGTCCAACGCCAGACTGGCGACGCTCTGCCAGGCGTCGCCCTGCTGCTGATAGAGGTGCAGGCGCGCCGCCTCCGGGTCCAGCGCCAGCACGCCACCAGGCTGGCTGTGCATGGCGCCGATGCTGGCCTGCAATCCGCCAAAGGGCGCACGCAGGTCCACCGGCTGGCGCGCCACGTCGGCTTCCGGCTGGGCCGCATAGGCCCACAGGCCGACGCCTTCTTCGTTGACGAACAGGCGGTTGGCGGCGTCGTCGGCCTGGCAATACTCGGCGCCCGGCGGCGTCGGCAGGCCACGCAGGCGCAGCGGCGTGGCATTCAGCCCGGCGCCGTTGCCGACCAGCCATTGCTCGCCCTGGCCGTCTTCACCGAGCAGGAACAGGTGCAGGTTGCTGGCCTCATCGCGGTACAGGCACAACCCGGACACCGCGTAGTCGCGAGCCGGCAGTGCTTGCACCGCGCCCCACTGGCGAGTGGCCGGGTCGAGCGGCACCAGGACCGCCTGCTGGGTGGCGCTGTCCAGGCTGGCAACGATCAGTTGCTGGCCCTGCGCGCGGCTGTCCAGACCGGCATAGGTGCCCGGCAAGCGAGCCAGCGGCTGACCGTCGGCGGCCAGCAGCAGCAAGCCTTTGCGCTCACTGGAGGCCAGGCGCAGGTCATGGCCCAGGCTGCCCAACTCGGCAGGCAGAAAGCGCACATCCTCGGCCTTGACCTGCGCCGAGGTGCCCCAGGGGCTGAGTTGGAGGGTCGGTTTACCGCCCGACTTGTCGCAGCCGGCCAGCAAAGCGCTGGCCAGCAGCACGGCCAGTGGCGTGTGTTTTAGCAATGCAGTTTTCAAGCAGTCATCCTTACCCGGCGCCGCTCAGTGAGGGCGGCGCCGGGGTTCGATCAGAAGTGGGTGAAGGTCAGGCCGAGCTTGTAGCTGGGGCCGTATTCTTCGTACTGGGCGTTGTAGCTGCTGCTGCCGGTGGAGACGTAATAGGTCTCGTCGGTGAGGTTCTGGGCCTCGAAGGACAGTTGCAGTTCGTCGGTCAGGAAGTAGCGCGCGGTGAAGTCGACAAAGGTCTGGTCGTCGACGCTAAGGTCGTGGGCCGGGTCGTCGACCGCTGCCACTTCCTGCAGGTAGTCGGACTTGTAGTTGGCCGACAAGCGCAGGCTGAGTTTGTCGTTCTCCCAGCCGAGCATCAGGTTGCCGACGCTGTCCGACTGGAACGGCAGGTCGATGTCGCGGCTCAGGCCACGGCTTTCAATGCTCGCCTCGGAACGGCTAAAGGTGGCGTTGGCCCCCATCAGCAGGCCATTCCAGGGTGCTGGCAGCCAGTTGAATTTCTGCGAGTAGGCCAGTTCCAGGCCATACAGGTCGGCGCTGTCGCCGTTGGCGAAGGTGTTGGCCTGGTCAAAGTTGAGCCACTTGCCGCTGCCGGCCAGGTCGCTGTTGTAGACAAAGTTCTGGATGTCCTTGTAGAACACGAACGCCGAAACCACGCCGGCCGAACCCAGGTAATGCTCGATGCCAAGGTCGAAGTTGCTCGACTCCAGCGGGTCGAGGTTGGGGTTGCCAAACTCAGCCTCGGAGCCGTCGATAACAAACCCCGGCGCCAGTTGCTCAAAGGTTGGGCGCACCACAACGTTGGTCCAGGCAGCGCGCAGCTGGGTGTTCTTGTCCAGCTGATAACGGGCGTGCAGGCCTGGTAACCAGTGGTCGTAATCACGACTGGCATCGCTGGCAGCAAAGTCGCCATCACTGATCCCGGTGCCCCTGGCCTGGAACTCGGTGCCCTCGTAACGCAGGCCGGCAATCAGGCGCCAGTCGTCGATGTCCAGGGTTTGCATCAGGTAGCCGGCGTTGATGTCTTCGCTCATGGTGAAGTCATTGACCTGGGACGCTTCCGGGTCGTAGAAGGCATTACGATCCACCCGCTCGAGCAGCGCCTCGACAGCATCGGCACTGATGCCCTGGCCAAAATGACCAAGGGCATAATCAACCGAGCCGCTGCTGTAGCCGCTAAGCAGTAGTTGACTGTTAGGAATGCCGGCAGCATTCAGACCGCCGCGGCTAAAGCTCCATGACTCATAGTCGTTGTTTTTGTCACGCCGGCTGAGCTTGCCGCCAAACTTGCTCTGCGTGGCATGGCCTGCCCACTCATAGTCACGAGCCAGATCGAGTTTGATGTTCTTCTCGGTGTCTTCGGTGTTTTGCTCGGCCAGCTCAGCACTCTGAAAACGGAAGTTGCTCGGATCGAAGTAACCCTGACCGATGTTCAACTTCGGCTGCTCGCTGTCGCTAAAGCCCACATCGGTAAAATTGCTCAGGTTGCGAAAGCGCGCGCTGGCAATGTGCTCGGGCGTGTCCTCACTAGACTGACTCCAGCCCGCCTGGGTATTGAGCGTCCACTCTTGCATCAGGTGCTCACTGCCGAGCACCGCGGACTTGATCTGCTGGGTTTCTTCACGGTCTTTCAGGCGCCGTTCGGTTCGCGCCGAACCCAGCTCACCCGCCGCCTGCGGGTTGCTGAAATCAATGTTGCCCGACTGACGGGTTTCATCATCCTGGTAACGGCTATACAGGGTGCGCAGGAAATAGCTGTTGAGGTCGTCGGCCTGGTAGTCGAAGTTCAATCCCATGCCGCTGCGTTCACGGCTGATTTCATAGTCACGCTGTTCGAAGCTGGACAGTTTTGCGCCATTGCTGAAGTCCCAGTCACCGCCGGTTTCGACGTTGTCAGAACCAAAGTCGCGCTTGCCCCAACTGGCCGCTGCGGCCACGCCGAAGTTGTCGGTGCCGTCACCGAGGCTAAAGCGATCACTGATCGCGCCGGAGAATTTTGGGCTGGTCTCGGGGGTGTTTTCGTCGTAGCTGGCTTC
>NKIE01000672.1 GCA_002256055.1 Pseudomonas sp. PGPPP3
CAAGAGCGGCTCGCACAAAACCAGCCATTCGGTCACGGCCACTACAGCCTGCTGTCCAACAACTGCACCTACGTCACCCACCCCGACCCTCAGCGCCTTGGCTCACAGGCCAACGAACTGCCGGCCGAACTGCGCAGCGCCATCCACGCCGGCAAGCCGCTGCGCCATCGCCAAAGCAACGGGCAAACCCACCTGGCGCAACCGATCTTCGTCGGCAACTGCGACGCTCCCTGGGCCCTGCTGCTGAGCTTCAAAAGCAGCAAAGAGTGAACCCAAGCCGCTAAACCCGGTCCGAGCCTATCCCAGCAGAGCGACTAAGCTGAAGCCTTCACCCACCTCCATGCTTTGCGAGGAGCAACCATGAGCATTACCCGTCGCGACTTTCTCAACGGTGCAGCACTGACCATCGCCGCCAGCCTGACCCCGCTGGAAATCCTTCGCGCGGCCCCCGGCGTCTATTACCCACCCACCCTGACCGGTCTACGCGGCAGTTACGACGCGGCCTTCAAAATCGCGCACCAGATGGGCTGGGAGAAAAAAGTATTCGCCACCGACACGCTGCCAATACGCGAGGAGTACGACCTTGTGGTGGTGGGGGGAGGTATCAGTGGCTTGTCGGCAGCGTGGTTCTACCGGCAGAAACACCCCAAGGCACGCATCCTGATTCTGGAAAACCATGATGACTTCGGTGGTCATGCCAAGCGCAACGAATTCAACGCCGGCGGACGGATGATCATCGGCTACGGCGGCAGTGAAGCCTTCCAGTCGCCAACGCACCTATTCAGTGACGAGGTCAACGGGCTGATGAAAAGCCTGGGCGTCGAGCCCAAGCGTTTTGAAAGCGCCTTTGATCGCAACTTCTACCCCAGCATGGGCCTGTCGCGAGCGGTATTCTTCGACAAAGAAAATTTTGGCGAAGACAAACTGGTCACGGGCGACCCAACCCCAATGGTTGCCGATGACCTAGCCCCCAACCAACTCAATGCCCGAGCAATCGCCGACTTTATCAACGACTTCCCTTTGCCAGCGGCAGATCGCCACACCTTGATCGAACTGCACAGCAACCCCCGGGACTACTTGGCGGGGAAGACTCCTGACGATAAAGAGGCCTACCTGAGCCGCACCAGCTATCAGGATTTTCTGCTCAAGGATGTCGGCTTATCGAGCACCGCCGTTAAATACTTCCTGAGCCGCACCAACGACTTCTCGGCGCTGAGCACCGACGCGGTATCGGCCTACGATGCTTACTACGTGGGCTTCCCCGGGTTCAGCGCGATGCACCTCCCGCCGATCAGCGAAGAAGCCCGAGCAGAGATGGAGGAGCCATACATCTATCACTTCCCAGACGGCAACGCTTCGGTCGCCCGCCTGCTGGTCCGCAGCCTGATTCCATCTGTAGCGCCAGGCAACAAC
>NKIE01000673.1 GCA_002256055.1 Pseudomonas sp. PGPPP3
ACCCAGGTGTTCTTCCCCGAGCGCAGCAACGACATCATCCTCGGCGCCGTCGGTGTGCTGCAGTTCGATGTGGTCGCCAGCCGCCTGAAGGAGGAATACAAGGTTGAGTGCGCCTACGAGCCTATCACCGTATGGTCGGCGCGCTGGATCGACTGCGGCGACAAGAAGAAGCTCGAAGACTTCAAAAACAAAGCTGTGGAAAACCTCGCCATCGACGGCGGCGGTCACCTCACCTACCTCGCCCCAACCCGCGTCAACCTCAGCCTGATGCAAGAACGCTGGCCAGACGTCGAGTTCCGCGCCACCCGCGACACAAGCTGCGCGGGCAGCGACAAGGGCTGCTGATTCCCGCCATGACGATGATCATGCCCCCCGAATGGGCCCCGCAGGACTGGATCTGGATCGGCTTCCCGCACCTCGCCGAAGAATGGCCGGGCTGGCTTGAACCCGCGCAGGAGCAGATGGCCGACTTCGCCTCTGCCGTAGCCGAGAGCGGGCAGGAAGTGCGGCTGCTGGTCCGCGACGAGGCCAACGAGGCGCGTGCCCGCTCGCTTGTCAGCAGTAAGGTGAGGCTCGAGCGGCGGATCTATGGCGACGTCTGGTTGCGCGATACCGGGCCGCTGGTGGTGCACGACGCGGGCGGCACCCGCACCGCACGCCGATTCGGCTTCAACGGCTGGGGCGGCAAGTACCTGATGCCAGGCGATCAGGAGATTGGCGCCGAATTGGCGCGGGATGCGGGACTCGCAATCGACACTTCGCCGATGATCCTCGAAGGCGGGGCGGTAGACGGTGACGGCACTGGCCTCGTCGCGACCACCGAGCAATGCCTTCTCAACCGTAACCGCAACCCCGCAATGAACCGCGAGCAGATCGAGGCGGAGCTTGCGGCAAGGCTCGGCTTCACCCGCGTGCTGTGGCTGGGCGAGGGACTAATCAACGATCACACCGACGGCCAAGTTGACAACCTCGCACGCTTCGTGGGCCCGAACCGGCTGGTGGTGCCAGACGCGACAGGCAAGGACGATCCCAACGCCGCGATCTACGCTGATGCCGCCGCCCGCGCGGCCGCCGCAGGGGTCGAGGTGGTGCGCATCCCTTCGCCGGGGCGCATCGAGCGGGACGGGATCATCGAACCCGCCAGCTACGTGAACTTCGCGATCACCTCGCATCTGGTGGTGGGGCCGACCTTCGGCTCGCCCCACGATGCCGAGGGGGTGGCCGCGATCGCCGCGTTGTTCCCGGATCGCGACACGATTGGCCTGCCCGGCGAGGCGGTGCTGGCCGGCGGCGGCGGCTTCCATTGCGCCAGCCAGCAAATGCCGACGTAGGCGCGGTTTAACGCTTCGTTAGGGGTTTCGGCGGAGAGTGCGGGATATGAACCGCGCTATTGCCCTCGCTCACCCGCTCCTC
>NKIE01000674.1 GCA_002256055.1 Pseudomonas sp. PGPPP3
ACGAGCATAACCGTCAGCCATATGGGTAGCGGCCTGCTCGTGACGAACGAGGATGTGTTCTACCTCGGGCTCTTTGAACAGGGCGTCGTACACATGCAGGAGAGCACCACCTGGGTACCCGTAAATATACTTAACGCCTTCGTCACGCAAAAAGCGGACGATCATTTCTGCGCCTGATAACAGCTCCACGTTGATCACCTCTAAAACGCCAGAAAACTGCCCATCGTGGGACAGTCTGAAAATAGGTTTACTGCCAAGCAGAGCATGAGCGACGGTGGTCGCCGACTACGTCAGCTACTGACTGAGCAAGTATTGGGAACGCCCCAAAGTGTTGCGGGGTTCTTCCCACCCAGCGCGAGGTAACGCGTTGCGGGTGTAACAAGTCGGCGCGGGTTTGCGCCTCATGATCTGCCCGATATCCCGATTTAGTCAGGACTACCAAGCGAACTATGAATTGTTCGGAATAGAGCACGGCAAGTCAAGTCATGATCGGCTGTTTATTGCAGTTGTGGCGCTGTGACGCGCCGCAGGATGACGATTGGCTGGATTTGGTTATAGTACTGCCAGGTTCCGCAGCGAAAAGAAGGAAGCAGCATGCGACGCATGATCATTACGAGCAGCCTGTTGCTCGCCCTGAGCACCAGCGTGATGGCTGGACAGTTCTATAAATGGGTCGACGCTCAAGGGGTTACCCACTTTGGCGCACAGCCGCCTGAGGGCCAGGAGGCAGCCCAGGTGAACACCAATATTATTCAGCCCAAAGCACCGGCGGCCAAGCCACCCGCCGCCACCTTCGAGAGCAGCGGCGAGGCCGAGCAGAAAGCCATTGATGCCAAGGTTAAGCAGGATGTCGCCGCCCAAGAGGCAGAGCGCAAGAAGTACTGCGAAGCCATGCGCACCAACCTGGCCCAACTGCAGAACAATCCACGCCTGCGCATGGATGTTAATGGTGAGATGCGTCGACTAGGAGAAGACGAGCGCCAGGCCAAAATCGCCGAGAGCGAAAAAGCCATCAAGGAAAACTGCAACTAACTCAACGACTGCGGCGCGCCTTTAGCTGGCCGTGCCGCTGATCAATTGATCGAACTCGCCAAGCACGACCAACAGTGATCCGGACTGTGCCAGACGGCCCTGAAAGGCCATCTCTGCCATCGGCCGAATACCAGATACAGCAGGCAAAGCACCACCCTGCTCGATGATTGCCTTCATGCGCACCAAAAACACCCACTGCAGCCAGTGCTCAAAGGCCAGCGTATCAACACAAAACGGCTCAACACTGGCCAGTGCTTCAGCACTGGGGGCACTGGCCGCCCACCACCCCAGAATCCGCAACTCACGCTCGATCAGCAGCAATTGATCTGCCAGCAACGCATAACGAGGATCCATCAGCGCGCACCCTGGGCCTGCTG
>NKIE01000675.1 GCA_002256055.1 Pseudomonas sp. PGPPP3
GAACGCATTATTGATGAACGAACAGCATTTATTCTCACCAACATGCTCCAAGACGTCATCAAACGTGGCACCGGACGTCGCGCCCTAGCCATGGGTCGCACTGATCTGGCCGGAAAGACCGGCACCACCAATGAATCAAAGGACAGCTGGTTCTCCGGCTACAACGCCGATTACACCACCACCGTCTGGAGTGGTTTTGACCAACCAGAAAGCCTGGGCCGAATGGAGTTTGGCGGCACAGTCGCGCTGCCTATCTGGATGAACTACATGAGCGTCGCCCTGAAAGACAAACCCGCTCACCTGCTGCCCGAACCCGCCGGCATCTTAACCCTGCGTGTCGACCCCATTACTGGCCGCGCAGCTTCGCCCGGCAACGCCAATGCCTATTTTGAACTGTTCAAGAGTGAGGACTCGCCTCCATCGATGGGTGAGCTAGACCCAAGCCAAAGCACCTTAGGCAGCCCACTACCGGCAGATGAAGCAGCGCCTATAGACTTGTTCTGATCGACTACAACACACGCGCAATCGCTCGCGGAGCTGACAAAAAACTCACCGCTAGTACACTTGGCAACTCCCATCCGCCAATCGATAGAAACAAAAAGCCCAGCAGGTTTGCGCCTGCCGGGCTTTTTGCTTACTGCTACTTGACCGTTAACTGCCAGAGTTAGCAGTTAACGGTTTTTGTCACTTAGAACTGCGCCGCTTCAAGCAAGTACAGCGCGGTACGCGCCATCAGAGCCCACATGTAGGCGTAAGCGGTGTAGCCGAACACCTGCAGGTACTCGACCGAGGCAGCACCGACTTCGTTCGGATTAGCCTTGGCGCGCTCCAGCAGATCAGCGGTCATCAGCTCCAGGTTGGCGATGGCCTCTTTCAGCGGGTTAACGAACTCAGACAGGGACGCATCAGCGCTGTCGGTGAAGGCTTTGATCTCTTCGGCAAAGTGCTTGTAGAACGCACCACCGCTGCCAACCACCTTGCGGCCAACCAGGTCGAGGGCCTGAATGCCGTTAGTGCCTTCGTAGATCTGGGTGATGCGGCAGTCGCGAATCAGCTGCTCCTGGCCCCATTCACGGATAAAGCCGTGACCGCCGAAAATCTGCTGACCGTGAACGGTGGTTTCCAGCGCCATGTCGGTCAGGAAGGCTTTGGCTACCGGAGTCAGCAGTGCGACCAGCTCCTCCGCGCGCTTACGGGTCGCGGCGTCTTCGCTGAACTTGGCGGTGTCCAACTGCATGGCCACGTAGCTGGAGAAGGCACGACCGCCTTCGTTCAGCGCTTTCATCGTCAGCAGCATGCGGCGCACGTCCGGATGCACAATGATCGGATCGGCAGCCTTGTCTTTAGCCTGCGGGCCAGTCGGTGCACGGCTCTGGATACGATCGCGAGCGTATTCCA
>NKIE01000676.1 GCA_002256055.1 Pseudomonas sp. PGPPP3
TGGCGTTGATCTCCGGTCACTTCGAAACGGGCGAGCCGTTGCCTCAGGCCCTGTTGGAGAAAATGCTGGCGGCGAAGAACTTCCAGTCCGGACTGATGATGGTGCGGCAGATCGAATTCTCGCTGTTCGACTTCGAGCTGCACGCCACCCACGGCGACGGCCGCAGTGTGCTGGACGTGCTGGAAGGCATCCGCGCCGAGGTCTCGGTCATGCGTCCGCCGGCCTACAACCGTTTCGCCAACAGCTTTGCGCACATCTTCGCCGGTGGTTACGCAGCCGGTTACTACAGCTACAAGTGGGCGGAAGTACTGAGCGCCGATGCCTTCTCCAAGTTCGAAGAAGACGGCGTGCTGAATGCCGAGACCGGCCGTGCCTTCCGCGAGGCGATTCTGGCCCGCGGTGGTTCCCAGGAGCCGATGCTGCTGTTTGTCGACTTCCGTGGCCGTGAACCAAGCATCGACGCACTACTGCGTCATAGCGGCTTGACCGAGGACGTGGCATGAGCGACGTGACGATCAGCAAGCGGCGCTTTATTGCTGGCGCGGTGTGCCCGGCGTGCAGCGAACTGGACACCATCCAGATGTGGAACGAGGACGGTGTGCCGCACCGTGAGTGCGTGGGGTGTGGCTATGCTGACACCCTCAACGAACAGGGCCAATCGGTACCCAAGGAAATCGGCACACGGGTCAACAAGGCCGCCACTAAACCGGCTGACCCCAAGGTGCAGGCGGTGCAGTTTTTCCCCAATCCTAAGCTGAAAAAGCCGGCGTCCTAAGCGCTGGCCTGCCGCGTCTGCAACAGGCGCTTGCGCTGCAACCGTTAACGTTTACCCATCGCGTTAGCTGGCGACCCGTTGCTCCTGGGGCAGCTCCAGCTCAACTCCCAGGTGGCGGGACAGGCATGGCCAGTGTTGCCATGCGGCAGTCACCTGCGGGTCATCCAGTTGCTCACGGTAGGCTTGCAACAGCTGTGGGTCAAAGCGACTCGGGTTGAGCATGCCTTCCACGGTCTGGTGTACGGCGTCATCGAGCTGATTAGCAAATTCCTCTCCGATCAGTTGGTGCGCAATCAAGTTGGCCACCGTGGTGTCCATCGGGATTAACGCCTGGCCGAATTGGCGGATGTAGCGATCATTCATTTCTTCGATCAAACGATGGGCCAGATAGGCTTCATCCAGCAGACCGTCGAGGCCGTCGTGGCCGTTCAGCAAGGCCTGTGGTTGGAGAAAATATTCTTCTGCAATCTTTAACACCGGTTTGATCTGCGCGGTGATACCGACTTCGCGGGCGACAGCGTCGGCGGCATCCAGCAGCTCAGGCACCTGATCGATATAGGCGGCAACGAAGCGCTCAAGTACACCCTGGGCATCTTCAACAGGCAGGCGAATGGACGGATGC
>NKIE01000677.1 GCA_002256055.1 Pseudomonas sp. PGPPP3
AGCCGAGCAGGCACAACACGCCGCCGAGCAGGCTGCACAAAAAATCAGCCGCAAGCACTACGACAAAGAACTTGAGCGCCTGCATGTTGAACTGGTGAAACTGCAGCAATGGGTGGTGGCCAAAGGCTTGAAAGTGGTGGTGGTGTTTGAAGGTCGCGATGGCGCCGGCAAAGGCGGCACCATCAAGGCCATCACCGAGCGCGTCAGTCCGCGGGTGTTCCGCGTGGTGGCTCTGCCGGCACCTACCGATCGGCAAAAAAGTCAGATGTATATGCAGCGCTACGTCGAGCACCTGCCGGCCGCTGGTGAAGTGGTGATCTTCGACCGCAGTTGGTACAACCGCGCGGGTGTCGAGCGGGTCATGGGCTTTTGCACCGACGAACAAGCAAGCAAGTTCCTGCAGGGCGTGCCGCTGTTTGAGCGGGCCATCGTCGACTCGGGGATCATTCTGCTCAAGTACTGGCTAGAGGTCAGCCCGGAAGAACAGACCCGACGCCTGGAAAGCCGTATCCACGACGGCCGCAAGATCTGGAAGCTGACGGCCATGGACCTCAAGTCCTACAACCGCTGGGACGACTACACCCAGGCCCGCGACGACATGTTCGCCGCCTCAGACACCTCCTGGGCGCCTTGGTATATGGCACATTCCGAAGACAAGAAACGCGTGCGCCTGAACGTTATCAGCCACCTGCTGGAACACGTGCCGTACGAAGAGTTGCCGAAAGAAAAGACCATCAAGCTGCCGAAACGCCGGATCGGCAAAAGCATCAGCAACTACCCGTTCCGAGTAATCGCCGAGAAGTTCTGAAGCCTTGGCGGGCGCCGCAACGGTGCCCGCCAATGACCGTCATGGTTGCTGCATGATCACCGTTTGCGTCGGCATCGGCGCCGGGAAGCCGGCATCACCCAAGGCATCCTTGAGCACCTTGTTGGTGTCGAAATACACCTGCCAGTAATGCGCGTTATGGCAGTACGGGCGCACCGCCAGGACCGGCCCGAGCAGGTTGAACTCGAGAATTTCCACATCCACCGCAGGCATGCCCAGCACATTGGGCACAGCAGCGATGCGGGTTTTCAACACCTCGATGGCCGCCCGGTAATCCGCCGCCCCTGATAACTGCGCTTGCAGGTCCACCCGGCGAAAGCTGTTGTGGCTGTAGTTCTGAATATTGTCGGCAAAAATCTTGTTGTTGCCCACCAGGGTCAGCACGTTGTCCGGCGTATTAATGGCCGTCACGAACAGGCCGATTTCGGTCACCGTACCCGTAACGCCACCAGCGCTGATGAAATCGCCGACCTTGAAGGGCCGCAAAACGATAATAAAACCGCCCGCCGCCAGGTTGGCCAGCAGCCCCGACCAGGCCATGCCAATGGCCAAACCGACCGCCGCCAGTAG
>NKIE01000678.1 GCA_002256055.1 Pseudomonas sp. PGPPP3
TTAATGACGGTTTGCTGCTGGCCCAGCAAGACCTCCACCTCGATACCGAAGTTGCCTTTGGGTGATTGCACCACCACCACACTGACCCGCTCAGGCAAGCTGCTCTCGATGGCGTAAAGCGTACGCAAGCGCACCACCGGCAAGAGTTGCCCGCGTAGTTCAAGGCAGTGGCGTCCGACGGCATCGACCTTTGTGCTTGCGTCGGCTGCCTCAATGACCTCCACCACTGATTCGAGCGGTAGCACGAACTTTGAGCGCCCCACACCCACCATAAACCCATCGATGATGGCCAGCGTAACATCCATGCCCACCCCGCGACCCGACAAATTGGTCACCTGCTCAGCGGTCGAAAAACCAGGTTCAAAGATGAGCATATTGATCGCATCTTCGCTGGGCACATGCCCCGGCTCTACGAGGCCGCGATTCCAGGCCCTTTGCAAAACCCGCTCGCGATTGATTCCGCGCCCATCATCCTCAATTCGGATCAGGATGGCACCTGTTTCATGCCGCGCACTCAAGGTGAGTTGACCCGCCCGGCTTTTACCGGCCGCGACTCGCTCCTGGGGAGGTTCGAGACCGTGGTCCAGGGAGTTGCGTACCAGATGCATCAGCGGATCCGCGATTTTCTCCACCATGGACTTGTCCAGCTCGGCGTCCCCACCCATGATTTCAAAATTGACTTCCTTGCCCAAGTTACTGGCAGTGTCGCGCACCACACGGCGAAACCGGCTGAAAGTCTCACCCACCGGCACCATGCGCAGCCCCAAGGTGCCGTTGCGAATCTCTTCGATCAGGCTATTGATATGCAGGTTGGCTTCTATCAGGCCCACATTGCGCGCTTCGCGGGCCAACAGAGTCGCCCCCGCACCCGCAATCACCAACTCGCCCAGGAGGTTGATCACCGCGTCCAGGCGGTCTGCCTGAACCCGAATGTACCGGTCTTCCGTGGGTGTGCCCTCACGCATCTTCTGTTGCTTGCCCAATGCCGCGGCAACGGCCTCGTGCGGCACACCCGCTTGTGCCTCCAGCAAATCTCCGATCTTGGACTTGGGGGCTGCCGGCAACCCGGGTGCGTGCGCCTGAGTCTGCAGCACCTCATTGAGCTTGTCTTGCGAAACCGCGCCCACCTGCACCAGCATGTCTCCCAGGCGGGGGGTCTCTGGCAGGGCCTCAATGGCACGGGCTAGCTTCTGCCCCGGGGATTCCGGCTCTACCACGTCCACTTCGCAGTCGTCGATGACAAAGCTGAACGCCTCTTCAATCTCGTTGCGGCTGGCGCTTGTCTCCAATTCCATGGAGAAGCTCAGGTAGCAGCTTTCCGGGTTCAAATTGACCAGGGTAGGTACGGCCTCTGTACCACACCGCATCGACACGACGCGCCCCATGGTGCCCAG
>NKIE01000679.1 GCA_002256055.1 Pseudomonas sp. PGPPP3
CCGCCTGTTATCGGCTGATCGCCCTGCATGGCGGGGACGATCTGAGCTTCACCCATATTTCCGCCAAGGTGCCGGGCACCGATGACTTCCTGATCAACCCCTACGGCCTGATGTTTCATGAAATCACCGCCTCCAGCCTGATCAAGGTCGACCTGGCCGGCACCAAGCAGATGGACAGCCCGTTCGAGATCAACCCGGCCGGCTACACCATCCACAGCGCCGTGCATGAAGTGCGTCACGACGTGAACTGCGTGCTGCACACCCACACCGCCGCCGGTGTGGCGGTGGCCGCGCAGAAAGCCGGCATCCTGCCGCTGTCCCAGCAGTCGCTGTTTGTGTTGGCCAGCCTGTCCCATCACGACTACGAAGGGGTGGCGCTGAACCACGAAGAGAAAGCACGTCTGCAGGCCGATCTGGGCAATACCAATTTCATGCTGCTGCGTAACCACGGTTTGATGACCTGCGCCGGTAGCATCGCCGATGCCTTCCTGATGATGTTTATCTTCCAGCGCACCTGTGAAATCCAGGTCATGGCGCAAAGCGGTGGCGGCGAGCTGGTGCAGATTCCACAAACCATTCTCGACGGTGCGCGGGCGATGATTAGCGGCGTAATGCGCAGCCCGGTCGGCATGGGCGGGGCGCTGCCGTGGCCAGCACTGCTGCGCAAACTCGATCAGCAGAATCCAGGCTACGACAGCTGATGCCGTTGCCCGGCATTGCCCTGGCGGATTGGCGCGGTCAGGGCCGCAACTTCGTCTTCAATGGCCACATGATTCGCTACTGGACAGCCGGGCAGGGCGCGCCGCTGCTGCTGATCCATGGCTTCCCGACCGCCGCCTGGGACTGGCACTACCTGTGGGCGCCGCTGGCCGAGCGTTATCAGGTGATTGCCTGCGACATGCTCGGGTTTGGCGACTCGGCCAAGCCGCGTGGACATGCCTACAGCCTGCTGGAACAGGCGGACCTGCAGCAGGCGCTGCTCGCCCATCTGGCCATCAGCGCGCCCGTGCATGTACTGGCCCATGACTACGGCGACAGCGTCGCCCAGGAGCTGCTGGCGCGGCATTACCAGCAGCGTCTGCGCCTGGCCAGTTGTGTGTTTCTCAACGGTGGATTGTTCCCAGAAACCCATCACCCGGTGCTGGTGCAAAAGTTGTTGCTCAGCCCCTTGGGTGGCCTGTTTGGGCGCCTGTTCAATCGCCGCACCCTGGCCGCCAATTTCGCCAAGGTGTTCGGTCCGCAGACCCAACCCAGCAGCGCCGAACTGGACGACTTCTGGCAACTGATTGCGACCAATAACGGCCCGGCCGTTATGCACCGGCTGATTCGCTACATGCCGGAGCGGCGCGTGCAGCGCGAGTGCTGGCTGACGGCGATGCAGCGCGGCGAGGT